>CAKUXT010000071.1 GCA_934700375.1 uncultured Bacilli bacterium
GAATCAGGTATTGAGTCAACCTGTGATATTTTACTGAATCTAGATAGTTGACTCTTATCTGTGTTTAAGGATACTCCGCGGGCAGGCTGCACTATTTTTGTCCCTTAGTCATCTTTACATCTAGTTCTCTGGCCTTAAAACTGTCTCCTCCTCTATAATAGCATCCGTTGTGAACAATCAGCATTGCCTTTCCGACCGCATAGGTATGACAGCCCATTACGCTGAGATTGTATACCATTGCCGTGGATTCGAGCTTTATTCTTCTGACTCCGACGACTTTCTCGTCTCTGCCCAGCGTTTTGAGCACGTCTCCCTCGGAAAGATCACAGGCACTCTTCCAGCCATCGGCCGTAAGGAACATATGGCCTGGCGTGCAGACAATGGTCTCATCACCGACCATGATTTCAGTCAGCTCGTCGGTCTCATTGACAAATACGTCAGTGACGGGCATCTCCTCATATCTTCCGACGTTGTCGTCATAGGAAAGGACAATGTCTCCCTTCTGGATCTCATCGATTCTCTTTGATCCGACGGCCGTCAGGACCATGGTTCCGGCAATGAAGCAGTAGGAAGGGTTGAGGGCTCCCGAGACAGCGCCTCCGATTGCGCCGAACATGAATCCGTCTGCCGCTCCGTCAATGGCTCCTGACAAAGCGCCTTTCAGGGCGCCTTCCCAGGATCCCGTCTTGATGCCTTCGGTCATGGCACCCTTGACAGCTCCGGTAACGGCACCCGTTACAGCGCCGATGACGGCACCCTTGACCGCGCCTACAAGCATGGAAGTGGCAATGCATGAAGCGCCGAATCCGCCGGTAGCCACAACGACTATGGCACATACAGCGATGACGGCAAGTCCGATGCAGAGCTTTGTGGCCCAGGAAGGCCAGTTTCCGCCCTCATCGGATAAGTTGACGGGATTGTTCCTGCAGTAGGCGTAAAGGTTCATTCCCATTGTATTGCCTACCTGGCCGATCTCGCCGTCCGCGGAGATGAATCTTCCCAGTTCCGGGCTGTAGTAACGGGACTTGAGGTAGTAGAACCCGGTTTCCCTGTCGTAGAAGTATCCCTTGAACCTGAACGGATTGATTCTGGCAGCAAGTCTTGCCTCGTCGCTGTCGGCAACGGTTTCGGCAGCTTCTCCGAAGTCGCCGTAGGAATAAGAGACAAGCCTTGCCCCCTGGCTGCCAATCACGGCATTGATGTTTCCCAGGATGTCCCTGTCGTAGAAGTAGTCCTTTCCTCTGACAGAGAATCCGACAAGGGCATTTGTCTCGTCATAGTGGAAGAAAACGGCATCGGAGGCATTTCCGTCATCGACCTTCATCGCACAGAGGGAGTCGCCGTCATAGATGTATCTTTCGGTTCTCCTGCCGTTGGTCTTCAGGATGCGCAGGCCGTTGGGATCGTAGGAATAGGCATGGCCGGAAGCGGCAGCAAGTCTTCTTCCTTTCCAGGACATCTCTATTCTCCTGTCAGGGAAGGCAATCAGAGTGGGGTTGCCGATGAAGGCATCCTTGTACTCGATGACGGTGCCATCGCTTCTGGAGACCAGTCTGTCTTTGATGACGGCATCGTATGTGTAGCCGATTCCGTCTTTGGAGAGGATGTTATTGTTGGAATCGTAGACATAGGAATGTCTGATTCCGTCGATGTCGGATGAGACCAGTCTGGAGAGCGAATCATAGGCATACTTTTTGGACGAGACCGTTTTGCCGTCCTTGCCTTTGGCAACGGCTTCGGTGGCATTGCCCATGGAATCATAGACATAGCCGATGGCATTTCCGGAGTAGTCGTCTTCGCTTCCGACCCTGGTCGTGGTATGGTTTCCGTTCTTGGCGTAGGAAAGTTTCTTGGCGAGGACCCTGCCGTCAGCGTAGATTCTCTTCTCGGATGTTCTTCCGATGCTGTCGTAATAGGTTCTGACTGAGACGGAGGAGATCGAATCCGCGACAGTCTTGGGATCGCACTGGTCATTGGAGAAGACAAGCATCTCAAGGCTTCCCTCAAGATGGTCGTCGGCAACACCGCCGGGTCCGATTCGGCATCCGATGGCAGTCTCGCAGTCATCGAGGCTGAACTCAGGAACTGCTATCTCATTGACTTTGCCGTCCAGACATATTGCAGCCTTTCCGCCTCCGAACGAAACGGCAATCTGATGCCAGACGCCCGCGACGGCCTTGAAGCCGCCTTCCTTGGCGATTTCTTCCGCTGCTGAGGAGGATGTTTCCATTGGCGATGTGAAGTCCGAGTCTCTCGTTCCACAGCTTGTCTCTCGATGAGAAAACCACCTGGTCCGAGGACAGCTCATCGAGCCTGAAACGGATTCCGATGGTTCCTTTGTCTTTCAGGAGAAGATCATAGGAAAGCTTGGAGGAGATTCCGGGAGTGAGAGAGGCAAGGCTGGAGTAGCTTCCGTAGACATGTCTGTGGACGGCGTTTTCCCCTTTGCCGTCAAAGAAGAACATGCAGGGCTTGGAGTTCTTGTAGGATTTCTCGATGAAGACATGAGACTTGGGCTCCATGCCTTTCAGGGAAGTGAGGCTTCCGTTGAGGGACACGACATCGAAGCCCTTCAGCTTCTCGGGATTGAAGTAGGTGACGCCGCTTGCGCCATCGATGACATTCTTCTCACGGAGGTATTTCACGCCCTCGCTGAAGATGGCCGAGAATTCCTCCCTGCTGATCTTGGAACAGCCGACGGATGCGTAGGCGAGTCTGAATGCCATGGCGGCCGGATGCTCAACCGTGTCCGCGGCTGCGGCAGAGGAACTGCTGGTACCATCGCCTTGAACGAGAGATCGGGAGGCGGAGCCGACAAGGAAGTATTTGAGGTAATCGAAATATCCCTCGGAAGCATAGGTCTCTTCCCTGACTTCGCCATTGAGTACCACCTTGACGCTGAACTGCCCATTGCCCTTCTCGATTTCGAAACCGACGAGGTTCCAGACACCCTTCTCGATGGAATTGGCGGTGGTGATTCTGTGGTTTCCGCTGGTGAACTGATCAAGGAATGTCAGCTTTCCATCAGAATTCACGCTTAGAGAAAAGCCTATCTTGTCGATTTCTCCCCTGGCGAAGGCGAAAACCCTTTGTTCCCCGTTAATAATCTTTTTGCAGAGAATAGGATTTACAAGAGAGACCGCACTTTACATAAAGGAAAAAGCTCCACGCTATATCCAAAGAAAAGAAGATAGGATTTTCCTTAGCCAAAATATATTAAATAGCACAGACAAAGGAATTCGAAAAGAACTGGAAGATTTGCTTCCTAATATCAAGGAATATATTGTGGATTAGTGCTTTCTAATGTCACTTAACTGGACATTGCCTTAGAGACAATTTGCTTTTTCGTGCAAAAACAATAGTTTAAAACTTGCTTTTTCGTGCTAAATACATTGTTTAAAATATGCTTTTTCGTGCAAATCGTGTTATAATACCGATAAAGAAAGTGAGGTATTTTATGATTCTGAAAAGAAAAATCTATCAAAAACTATTGGATTGGAAAAAGACAAGCAATGGTTCTACCGCTTTGATGATAGATGGTGCTCGACGTGTCGGGAAAAGTTTTGTGGCAGAAGAATTCGCCAAAAACGAATACAAAAGCTATATCATTGTCGATTTCTCCAATATCTCACCTGATCTTGAGAATCTCTTTACAAACGAAAGATATGATTTGGATTTCTTTTTTCAGAAACTTTCCGTCTATTACAGCACTGTTCTATACAAAAGAGAGTCCCTTATTATCTTTGATGAAATCCAACAGTTCCCCTTGGCAAGACAATTCATCAAACATCTAATCAAAGATGGAAGATATGACTATCTGGAAACAGGTTCCCTTATCCGATTGAAGAAAAACACACAGAACATCGTCATCCCTTCCGAGGAAGAGCACATTGAAATGTTTCCGCTGGATTTCGAAGAATTCCTATGGGCTATGGAAGACACCGTTACAGTCCCGATGTTAAAGGAATGCTTTGAAAAGAAAAAGCCATTAGGTGAAGCGATTCATCGAAAAACGATGAACAGTTTCAAACAGTATATGCTAGTCGGCGGAATGCCTCAGGCTGTCCTTGCCTATTTGCCTGACAAGAGCTTTGAAAGAGCTGATAAAGCAAAAAGAAATATCATCAATCTATATCGTGAAGATGTCACTAAATTCGCAGAAGGTTACGAAGACAAAGTGTTTGCGGTCTTCGATAATATCCCCGCTCAGCTTTCCAGAAAGGAAAAGAAATACAAGATCACTTCTTTACAACCATCTGCAAGATTCCGAAATTATGAGGACGCTTTCGTTTGGCTTCATGAAGCAATGATTGTCAATCAGTGCTTCAATTGCACTGATCCGAATATCGGATTGGCTCTCAGCGCCGATCACACCACGCAGAAATGTTATATGGCTGACACAGGACTTTTAGTAACGCTTGCTTTTATGGATGTTCCATTCGTCCAAAACGAGCTGTATAAAGCCATTTTATTCGACAATCTCAGCATCAACGAAGGAATGCTAATGGAAAACATTGTTGCACAGACACTTCGTTTCAATGGACATAAACTCTATTTCTATTCGCGAAGCGATAATGAACATAGAGAAAATCATATGGAAATCGATTTTCTTATTTCAGAAGGAAAAAAGATATCGCCGATCGAAGTCAAGTCGAGCAAATACCAGACGCATTCCTCTTTGGATAAGTTCATTGCAAAATTCAAGGGAAGATACAGCCAACCTTATATTCTTTACACCAAGGATCTGAGCATGAAAGATGGAATCCTTCATCTTCCTCTCTATATGACGATGTTCTTGTAATTCTTTCCAAGAATTCCAATGACAGGATTCGATTCTTCCTCTTCCAAGCATAATTTCATCATTTTCGTTTTTCTCTTCCATGTTTTCTCATGGTATAATTTTTAAAGAAAGAAGGAAACAAACATGAGCGATAACTTCTTAAAAGAACATGCCGTATATCAGATTTATCCGATTTCATTCAAAGATGGAAACGGAGACGGAAAAGGCGATCTGAAAGGAATAATCGAGAAACTCGATTATCTTTGCGATATCGGAATCAAAACGATATGGCTTTCACCGATTTATCGTTCTCCCATGTTCGACATGGGATACGATATATCCGATTATTACGATATCAATCCGATGTTCGGAACGATGGATGACTTCAACGCGTTGATGGAAGAGACAAAAAAGAGAGGCATGAAAGTCATCATGGATCTCGTTGTCAACCATACAAGCGATGAACACCCTTGGTTCAAAGAAGCATTGAAGGACAAGAATTCCAAATACAGGAATTACTATATCTTCAAAGAGGGAAAGAAAGACAAAGACGGAAAAGAACTTCCTCCCAATAACTGGCAGAGCAATTTCACAGGTTCCGCATGGGAGAAAGTAGTAGGTGAAGACAACATCTACTACTTGCATCTCTTCCACAAGAAGCAGCCGGATCTCAACTGGCACAATCCGGAAGTGTTAGAGGAAGTAGAGAAGATCATCGCCTTCTGGATGGATAAGGGTGTCTATGGTTTCAGATGCGATGTCATCTCTGAAATCTATAAGGAGTCTTTCGAAGACGGAAAGAAGAGAAGAGTAGGTGCTCCTGTCGGATGTGAACACTATGTCGCAACAGAAGGAAATCACAGATTGCTCAAACAGATCAGAAAAGACGTCATCGAACCTAGAGGCGGTGTTCTGGTCGGAGAATGCGGCGGTGGCATCACACCGGAGGATGGTGTCAAATACTTAGACAATGAACTGGATACATTCTTCCAGTTCGAAACTGCCTGTGTCTATGATAACTTCCTTTCAAGACACGCCAATATCAAGCGCTTCAGAAATGCCATCATCAAGTGGCAGTGCACAGTCGACTATAACGGCAACTATCTTGAAAATCACGATCAGCATCGCTCCATCGGAAAATATGTCTGGGGCAAGAATCAGGATATCGGTGCAAAGATGCTCTTGACGCTTCTGTTCACGCTCAGAGGAACACCTTTCCTCTATATGGGAGAAGAGGTTGGCGCAAGAGACTATCCAAAGCCTCTCGATCTTGAAAATTGCAGCGATTGTGTTACAAGTGCCGTATATAACTTAGCAAAGAAGAAATTCCATCTTCCGAAGTTTATTGCAAAACGTATCGCGTGGCAGTCATCCAGAGATGATTCAAGAGCGCCTATGGCCTTCAATAACGAAGAAGGATACGGATTTGCTTCAAAGGGTGTAACACCTTGGCAGGTCTATAATAGCAATGGTGCTATCTATAACTACGAAAACGAAAAAGACGATCCCAAATCTATTTTTGCCTACTTTAAGAAGATCAATGAACTGAGAGAGACAAACAAGACTTTCGTCTATGGAACAATCGGTTTCATGGATACGAAAAAAGAGATTCTGAATTACATCAGAAAAGACAAGGACAAAGCCTATATGGTCATACTCAACTTAACAAATAAGAGTGTGAAATATCCGCTTGGTTTCAATGAAGTCGATAAGTCACTTGTCTTATCCAATTATGATGACAAAGCTAATAAGATGAGGCCTTATGAAGCCAGTGTCTACGAACTGAAAATCAAATAACAAAACTGATCAATAGGCTGCAAAAGCATTCGACCATTTCTAAATAGAACAGAAATGCAATCGAGGACTTTGCAGCCTTTTTGTTGATCAAATATTTCAGAACACACTCATTGGGTGTATAATATATCAAGGAGGACTCATTAAATGGAAATACGAGAAATGCGGCAAAAGCTGGGTTGTACACAAATCGATTTTGCAAAACGTTACCATATTCCTTTCCGAACAATTCAGAATTGGGAACTGGGAAATAGAAAACCACCTAAATATATAATCGATTTGTTGAAAAGACAGATCAGCGAAGACCTGATCAACAGAAAGACGATCATTTTGCCAAAATATGATCCAAGAAAAAAAATCTTCCTAAAACAAGTGATTATTTGGACGTATTCCGTTGGCTTCAGGCTGTCAGAAAATGCATAGATGAGCCTATAGTTTTTGCTTTAGATGAGGCTTTCATGTGCCAGGGCAGATTTTTAGGGCGAAGCGATGAATTTCTCATCTGGGCTTATGGAAGCGATGCTCTCACTCGCTTCAATGGAGTCGTTGTTCTCGGAAATCAGATCAGTCCTTATGATGTGGAAAAAAGAGATGGTATTGAATATACTACTTTCAATCGGACTCTCTTTGATGCGCTTGCCAATGAAGATATCTTGGATATGCAAGGAACAATGGAAGCTGTCAGCGAATATTATTCAACCAACGGTGATAGTTTCAAGGGTTTATGTGTTCCTCCTAAATATCAGGAGAGATTTGATGAATTGGTCAAGGATATTCAAGAGTATTACGAAAGTTGAGGAGGTTGACTATGATAATGTCTTTGAAAGAAAAGATGATGTACTCTGTTAATGCGGCTCCTTTGTCAAAGACACATTAGGATACACATCACAAAGTTTTGTCCGCTTCTTTATATCCTGCTTTGCCAGATTGTCCACATCAAACCATAGTAGTGGAAAGCAGCGGACAGGATGGTCTATCCGTCTAATCTTCACTTGCTTCGTTCAGCAGCTCTATGAACTTTTCCGGAGAATACACAGGAATCGGCGCTTTGCTGTAATCTTTTGTGTTCCGCGTCACGATGCAGTCTACAGCGGAGTGCACCGCTGTTTCGACCATCACGGCATCCTCAAAATCAGAAATCTCTGCCGAAATCGCCTTGCGGATATCCAGTGCCGTAGTGTCCAGCAGCCCGAACAACGCGCAAAGTTTTGTCAGAACATCACGGGTTGCTTTATCGCTATGGGTCTGTCGGTGCGTCAAATAGTAAATATCCGTGATAGCTTTCGCCGTCAAGAATCCTTCAAACTGCCGGTTGGCGCAAAGCAGAAAAATAAACTGTGCATCCTTGCAGAAGGGTTCGCGGCTTTGCAGCGCATCCACAATGATGCAGGTATCTATGACAGCTCTCATATCCGGTTCAGTCCTTCTTCCTTCGCTTCCTCCAGCGTCACATCAGCCGGAAGAATACCAAACAGTGACTTAGCAATGTCTACTCTGTCCTGATAGGGGTTAGAGAGTTTGGCGACAACCTTGCCGTTACGGGTGATGAAAATGTCCTCTGTCGCCGCAAGCAGAAGATACTTTCCGAGATTGTTTTTCAGTTCCGTCGCAGTAATTGACATAATCCGGTTCCTCCCTTTGTGATATAGTTCATTCTTATTATACTTAAATCGTACGAAATGTACAATCATTTAGTACGAAATATTTTATGAATCGTCCGATAACATTATGCGGCCGAAATGGAGTATGGCAGAACAAATGACACCCTAAAATTATTATCAAGGTGCCATTTTGGCACCAAACACATTTAACTATGGTGTCAATTGTGATATGATTGTATTGGGGTAAAACAATGACATTAAAACAATTAAGAATAGACAAAGGTCTTACACAAGCCAAATGCGCGGATATCCTACAAGTATCGCTAAGAACCTATAAGAGATATGAATCCAATGAAAGTACAATCAATACTGTCAAGTATCAATATCTTGTAGAGCGTTTGAGTGAATACGGAAAAATTGATGAAAGTCACGGGATTCTATCAATCGATCAAATACAAAAAACGTGTTCGGAAGTATTCAAGGATTATCAGGTGGATTATTGCTATTTGTTTGGTTCTTACGCAAAAGGAAAAGAAACAGAAACAAGTGACATTGATTTGCTTATAGCTATGCCGATAAACAGCATGAAATATTTCGAACTTATCGAATTATTACGGGAAAGATTAAAGAAAAAAATTGATTTGTTGGATGTAGGACAATTAGATAACAATCCGCAGCTTGTGAATGAAATATTGAAGGATGGTATCAAAATCTATGGATAACACAAAAGGCAATGAATATTATCTAAGCAAAATAATTTCAGACTTGAAATTTATTATCGAACATACCAAGGAAAAAACAGAAACCGAAATCGAAAGCAATGATTTATTGGTCGATTCCATTATGTTCAGAATCATTCAAATCGCTGAAAACAACAATCGTTTATCTAATGATTTCAAAAAAGAACACAATGAAATCCCATGGACTGCAATCAAAGGGATGCGTAACAGAATTGTTCATGACTATGGTGTCGTAAATATGGCTATTGTTTATGACACCGTAACAAAATGGATTCCCCAAATGTATGAAAAATTAATCAAAATAAAATAAGTTGCTTCATTATCAATCAATCTGATATACGTAACTTATCAAGCTTTATTAAATGGATTGAAAGTCAGATAATTTTTCTATAAATCAGCAGAGCCTATACTTCAGGCTCTGCTTTTCTTTGTGTGACGGGCATGTCATATATCTAAAGGGTGAAAGTCCCGAATAGGAACGTCGTTATAACTATATAG
>CAKUXT010000072.1 GCA_934700375.1 uncultured Bacilli bacterium
TCTATAGCCTTTGTACCGGCCATATCGCAAGTGGCATGATGGTCTTATTCGGTTATCTTTGCTGTATTGCAAGTGACATCATCTTGGATAAGATGGTATCGAAAATTGAAAAGCTTGATCATAATTTCTACATTATGCTCTTATACTTAGTCGGCCAGCTTCTTACCTATTTCGGTCTTGCCTTCGGCGTGTTAGGCGTATTCTAAATTCAAATCAACCATCGAATATTAAAAGAACCTTAAAAACAATTTAAGGTTCTTCTAAGTTTCACAAATTATCTGTAAGCCCTTTCAATCAAATCTTTAAATATAAAAAACAAATATTTAATTTGAAAATAGATGATTTTTTGACAAAAATTCATTATTAACTCAAAAATCCTATATTTTTCTTAAAATCCGTATTATTCATTTCTTTTAAGGTTAATTTTATAATTTAGAGCATAGAAAGGCTTGAATTTTATGAAAAAGAAAACGTTGTTGCTTGTTTCCCTTCTCGGCCTTATGGTTACCGGATGCGGAACAGATAAACCTACTGAGACCACACCTGTCAAACCGACAGAGAAACCTACTGAAACTGCTAAACCGACTGAAGCCCCGGTTGTCAAAACTCCTGACTATTATTTAGCTGGAAATATCAATTTGGGAGAAGAGAGTGAGAAGAAGTTCACTCTTGATGAGGCCACTAAGACCTATACATTGGAAGGCGTCTCTTTGAAGAGAGGCGATGCTTTCTTTGTCCGTGGAACAGAAGATGCCGCTCTTATCAATTTTGAATCTTTGGCTTCCAAAGATGGATTTGAAAAGGGTAATGGCAATTATGTCTCTGTTTTGAATGAAGGTATCTATACCCTTACAATCAAGGAAGGCGTTCTCACGATGACAAAGACTGCATCCAACTATCATGCAGTCAAGATCGTCTATGAAGATGGAAGAGATTCTTTGGACTTCACCTTACAGGATGACTTCACCTTCACACTTGAAAATGCTCCGATCCGTTATCGTCAGAAGTTCTATATTGATATGGATGGAGAAAAGCTCGGTTTTGACAGCCTCGCCTTCAATCCTGCTTACTATAAAGCATTCCGCTTTGAAGACAATGGCATCGAATCCATCAAGAAAGGCAACTTCAATTTTGCAATCGATTTCTCTTTGAAACAGCCTTTGGTCATCACTTCTGATGCCATCGAAGAAGAGAATGTCGCTCCTAGCGATGGTGATGCCTATAAGAAGTTCATCAAGAAGTTCAATGATCAGTTTGCTAATGAGGGAACAAAGTTCACACTCACTTCTGAAACTACTGCCGGTGATACTGTCACAAAGAAAGTCGTCGAAGAGACTCTTGATGTCAACCAGCATTTCATTCAGAGTGAAAACTACACCTATTCTGCTGATCAGACCGCCGAAGGTGCTATCACAGAAGAAAAAGGCAAAGAGAATGCTGCTATCGCAAAGAAGGAAGCCGTCTTCAATAGCACTAACTATTATGAAATCGCCACTTATGAAGGAAGTTCTTTGACAAAGCCGACTGTCGATGGTGCTATCATCAAGGAAGAGACTCCTAAAGTCGAAGCTGCTGATGAACCTGCAAGCACAATGGTCCATCGTGAAAGAAAGTATGTCACAAAAGAGAAGGCTGCTGAGAAGATGATTTCTTATCAGTCTGAATATAGAACAGTCAATACTATTCTTAGCTATATGATTGCTTCTGCCCATGTCACTGGAAATTCTGCTTTCAAGGAAGATGAGATCAAAGAACATCTCACAATCAAGAGTGAATATCTCGGTGATATCGGTGATGCCATCAAGATGACATTCACAAACTATGAGGCTGTCTATGCAGCTTATGGCAACTCTTATTATGCGACCGATGAACTTGAAATCACACTCTCTGAAGATGGAAAGCTGACAGATGGTGTCTATAAGGTCAATGTCTATTCCGGCAACAAGATCTTCACTGATGATAAGAAGCCTGTTGAGAACATCGCTGAATACCTCACTAAGAGCGAGAACATCACTTTCCATATGGATTATGAAACCAGAAAAGAACTCTCTGAATTCAAGATTCCGCTCAGCACATCTGTCGCTTCTGAAATCGAAGCTAATTTAAAAGATCAGGAACTGTCTTGCAAGGTCACTGATCTTGATGCCAGCACATTAGGTGTTCTCGCAGTCGAACCGGCTGCTCCGCTTGATTTAGGCAATTTCAAGATCATGGATTATGATAAGAAATTCTTTGATGAAAATTACAACAAGTCTTTGGCTGGAAAAGGCATTGTCGGAACAACAGTCATTACATTAGGCAACGAATACAATATGGTCACCTATGACGTCAATGTCACTTTGGTCTATGCTGAATTTGAAAAGAATTATCAGCTCGGTTCTATTATGTGTGATGATAAGGCGTTCTCCGGCGGTTATGTCGGAGAAAGTTATGACTGTGTTGTTACTCCTTACGCAGGATACAATCCCACTGATGTTTCCATCACTGCATCCAGTGATGCCATCACAATCAGCAAGATGAACACTGATGAAGACAAGAAGGCTACCGGAAAGATCAAGTTCACAGTTACTATCAATAGAGCTGAAACAGGTGTTTCTATCACTGTTGCCAGCAAAACTAAGCCGACAATCACGAATTCTGTTTCCCTTACATTGAATGAGCCTTGGACAAAGGAAAAGGTTGCAGCCACATATGGAGGAGCTGTTGCCTCTAGCGCTGCCAAGTATATTGTTCTCAATGCAGATGGAACAGGTGTTGTGAAAATTGGGCCTACAACCGGTTATACCTTCAGTACAACCGATGAATATGAATTTGTTTATGATGTAGATGCAAAGGGCGTTGTTACACTGAAGAGCTCTGAGCATGTCACTGAATTAAAGATGACCATGCAGAATTCTGAACAATTCAGCGCAGCTACTACTGGTTTTGAAAAGATTACGTATAGAAAAGTAGTTGTTGATAAACTTGCAATTGATGGCACAGATAAAACTCCGTCCAGTAGTTATAATTATAATGTCTACACGGAGTTGGCTCCGATCTTCTATGGTGAAAATTACACCATTACGGACGAAACCGGAAAAGAATATGCCTTCGTCAAGACTGAAATGCAGACTGGTTTCTATGATGGTTTTATCTTCTTCAAGGATGAAACAACCACTAGTAAATTCGAAATCTCTGTTCCGAAATCTTCCTATGGCACTTATGGTGCTGGTGCATCTAATTACTATGCTGATGTAACTGGAAGTTGCACAGAATATTCGGGTTCTTACACCTATTCCGCTGGTACATTCACTGTTACATTCGGAAGCAAAGTCTTCACTTTCACTCCTAAAGCAAAGTAAATAATCCTCATACAAAAAGCCTTGCGTTGACAAGGCTTTTTGCTTGGGCAAAATAAAAGCACCTTCCTGAATAGATAGGAAGGTGCTAAGTGTTAACGATCAGTCAAAGAAGATAAGAAACTATCCATCAAAGGAGAAGTGGTCTTGTTGAAATTGGTGTAAGGATAGCTGTCGTATTGATAGTCTAAGTTACCATTATAAGAGAATAGACCGCCGATATTGATGATAGATGAACTTGGATTGGTTTCAGACAAGTCGATGCTAAGGAGTATTCCTGCACTTGTCATGCCATCGATCATCTGGAGATAGTCAGAGAAGAGTTCACTGGTGATGCTTGCTCCGATTGAGGAAAAGGAACCGAATTCTTTGCCACCGATTGAATTATCGGTTTTGATTTTGTCGAAGGTGTAGAAATCAGGCTTTAGCATATCAAGGATCATGGTGAGATTCTCGTAGAAGTCATACCAGTGCTGATATGCTTTTCCTAAGTTGTTTAAGACTCTTGTTCCAAGCTGGACTTTTCCGTCGACGATGGTGAAAGCATAAGAGCCGTCTTCATAATCTTTCTTGCCTTTGATATCGATGTATCCACGGCTTACTAACGGATTATCTGTATAGGAATCTTTTGTCTCTTCAATGTATTCAGGATTGAATTCGATGAAGACATAATCATTTGTGAAAAGACCTTTCCCGATATTGATCTTCAGATTCTTGTCTTTATCACTGTAGGTTCCTAAATCTCGCGTATAGTTGTGATTCTTAGCGAGTTCATACGCCTTTGTAATCTCAGGATAGATTTCAGGATAAGAAGGTGTATTTGTTTTCAGATAGCTATCGACAAGCGGACAAGTGACATCGGGTAAAGTATTGAATGTCAATGTGACAGTTGTTGTGATATCCGTTTCATCTTCAGTCTTTTTGCCAAAACCGAGCGTTGCAACAAAGGAGTATTCGTTTTTGACTTCCATTGTCAGACTTGCAATGGTAGATTTCAGTTCTGTGACAAAGTCGCTCTGATCTGCGGACATGAACTGGGTTGCCATTAAGAAGTAGAGGGCCTGGAGATACTGTCCTGCAGAAACAGAGGTCATATCGTAGGTGTTGTCTTCTCTTAAGTCGACCTGATAGTAGGTGCTAGGAAGGACAGTCAATCCATAGAAGGAACTATCCAAAGAACCGGACTGATCACGGAAGATGACTGCTTGATCGATTTCTCCGCTATCCTTGACAGTATATCCGAACATCTTCTTGTCATAGATGCCGATACCACGATTTTCGATGAAATCGACATTGTTCTTGGAATGATAATAGATGCCATTGGAATAGACATCCAAGGAGAAAGTAGGAGAAGACATAGAGTCATAGAGTCCGCCGTCTCCGGTGACTGTCATGGAATAGCTTGTCTTGCTCAGTCTTGAGACAACAGAAGCAAGAGCCCAGCTCTCTGTGACAGAGAGGTCAAAAGAGGCGTTAAGACCATTGTAGCTTGCGTTGATTGTGACATCTCCGATGCTTAAGCCTTTGACCATGCCTTTTGAGGAGATGGTTGCAATCTTCTTATTGGATGTTGTCCATTGAGGAGCAACAATCTTTCCATTGAAGGAACAGGTCAGAGTCGTGTATTCTCTGATGCCGATATGATTGATGCCGGAGATTTCAAGCTTTTCTGTGGGCATGCTGCTTTCGGTGATGCTTTCATGACTTTCGCTGAGATTCTGATCTCTGCATCCAGTGGCAAGAAGCGTCAGGGAAAGAAGAACAGGTAATATCTTATTCTTCATAATCATGCTAACGATCCTGCTGAATCAGTGTTGAAGTCGCTGATTGTCTTGGAGAAGAATTTCTTTCCGTTGGTGAAGTTATCTCCACATTCTGTGTTTTCATTGGTGAAGGAAGCGGCTTCGAAGTAAAGATTGACAGTTCCTTCAAGATCCATGATGGTTCTGAAAGCGATGGTTCCGATGCTCTTGACTGATTTAGGAAGATAGACATAAGTCAGCTTCTTGCAGGAATAGAAGGCGGATTCACCGATTGTTGTGACATGGCTAGGAATGAGAACTCTTCTCAATTCCGGGCAGGAATTGAATGCGCTCTTTCCAATAGTGAGCAATGTTTCAGGAAGGAAGATCTCATGCATGCCGCTGCAGGACATGAAGGTGGTTTCCTTCAGTTCTGTGATCTTGGTCTTGCTGAGATCGACAGTTCCTAAAGAAGAGCAACCGTTGAAAGCGGAGACACCGATTTCAGTGATGTTCTCTCCTAAATCGATTGCGTTAAGAGCTCTGCAGTTTGCAAAGGCTCTATCTGCAATCTTAGTGACTTTCTTGCTGATTTTGATAGTCTTCAAGGAGACACAGGCGCCGAAAGCCTCTTCACCGATTTCTTCGATGCTTTCCGGAAGATCAAGCTTTGCAAGACTGACGCAGGAATAGAATGCGCTCTTACCGATCCTTGTGATGGCGTTGTTGAGTGTGACACTGGTGAGTTTTGCACACTGATTGAAGCATTCATCCGGAATTTCGGTATAGGCACCATTGATGACGACATTGACAAGGTGACTATCACCTTTAAAGAGACCGGAAGAAAGCTTAGTGAGGCTTGAGGGCAATGTGACCTTTAAAAGAGAGGGATCTTCGCTTAAAGCCAACTCCCCTACTTCAGTAAGCTTTGTGGCTTTTTCTAAGCGGAGATTGTTCAGATTCGTGATGGCGGCAAGGGCGCGGAAACCGATAGCCTTCAGTTCGCTATTGGTAGGAATAGTGATGGCGGTAAGGACTTTGTTTCCGTAGAAAGCGTAATTTTCAATGCGTTCCACTTCTTTCGGCAAATCGAAAGATGTGAAGTTAAGACCAGCAGGATAGACATATAAGGACTTCTTGTCTTTGCTGTAGAGAATATTGTTTTCAGCAAGGAAGTATTCGCTGTCATGAGCGACTTTGATCTTCTTGATGCTGCTATCGAGATGGAATACACCAGAGCCTAATTTCTTCAATGACTTCGGAAGAGAGACAGATGTCAAAGTCGGGCAATACAAGAAGGCACCATCGTCGATCTCTTCGACACCTTCCGGAATGACAAGGTCAGTGAGTCTGCTATCGGAAGACAAGCCTAAGAAGGCATCCTTTCCGATCTTTCTTAAGGAACCAGGGAGTGTAAGAGAATCGATGGTTCTGTATCGGAAAGCTGCTTCTCCGATTTCGCGGACCGGTTTTCCCTGATAGACATCGGGGATGACGATATCATATTCGACAGAGAGATAATCTGTGACGATGAAGTAGGAGCCTGTCTCATCTAAAGTCATGACAATGCCGCCTGTCATCTCCTCTTCAGGGATGACAGAGACAGAGGGCTGATTCTCTGTGGCTGTACCAGTCGTATCTTTTAATTGGGTGTTGTTGCTTGTTGTCGGATTATTTGGCTTTTCGGTTGCAGAGTTGTTATTGTTTCCGCAAGCGATAAGAGAGAGAGAAAGGAGTGATAAAACGGCAAGTCCTAATTTATTCTTTTTCATAATTCAATTTCCTTTCAATTATTCATGCGGAACACAGAAAGAAGGAATGGTAGTTGTGTTGTAATCCTTGATTGTCACAGTGAATGTCTCTGTAGCTGCAATTGTGTTTGTAGAGCCATCAAGTACAAAGTTTCCGGAGATGGAATTCTTGAAGCAATCAAGTGTTCCATCATCCTTTAAGACAATGGAATAGTCTCCGCTTGTAGGTTCATTGACATATTCTTCGAAGGTGTTATTAGAAAGGAGAGCGAGTGTCTGATAGATCTTATAAGGAGTGAAGGTGTTGTCTCCATTGTCCTTGAAGCATTCGACAGCCAAGCTTCCAATCTTCGGAGCTGCATCTAAGAAAGATGTTCCGATTTGAGCCTGAGAAGAAGAGAATCCCCAGAATTCAGTGAATTCATCCTTTTTGACAAAAGCGTGGGTGTCATCAGCTAAGTAACGATAGATGTAGATTTTTCCGTTCTCAAACTGATAAGCGAAGTTATATTTGTATTCTGTATACTCTCCGCCTTCGGTTTCCGGTTTTAAGAGACCGGTGAATTCATAGGTGTTGTAGATGATCTGTTTCTTGAAGTCAATCAGATAATCATAGGAATGGCCAGTCAGCAGTTTGCTGTCATAGGAGAGATCGACATGCATCGTGTAGTTGTTCAAAGTTTCGTTATCGTACTTATAAGGGGCCAAAGCAGAAGCGAGCTTATCGTGTCCTGCTGTATGCTCTAAAGGTTCAATCGATCTAGGAGTTGTCATGCCAAGTTCGGAGATATCCAATTCGAACTGCATGCCCTCATAGATGTAGGTTCCATCGTCCTCACTGATTTCAAGCTCGACGATGAAACGGAACTGATCGATTTCATCTCCGTTGAAATGAAGTGCGAATTCACTGACGGTAGGAGTATAGTCATAAGATCCGCTATAAGAGTTTCCGCTAGGCTTATAGGAAGGAAGTCCGGTTGTCTGATAACCGGTGAGGAAATAGACGATGCGGGAAGCCAAAGAATGATATTTGCTCTTGATGATGAACCAGTTCGGTTTTTCACGGACGGCATCGAGGCATTTGACTTCCAGTTCCGGAAGAGGAGATTCCATGGCGATATCGTATTTGTTGCTGGACTTTGTTTCGACGACCTCATTGGTCAAAGGATCCAAAGTTCTTGCATACATGAAACCATCTTCTCCGGCAAAGAAGTTCTCCTCGACAAGGGTTTCATTTGTGATCTGGTCTGCTTCTCGATAATAGTAAGCGTCCTGATCGATTTCTGCAGTGACTTCTGACTCGGAAGTGGATGTCTTTGTGCCATCGGATGTGGCATAAGAGAGCTTACCAGTCAATGTCATGCTGTTGTTCAGGTCTTCTAATGCATAAGTCAGCTGTTCATAGATATTAGGACGATAAGTGTTCGGTGCTGCTGTCTCAGTCGGTTTGGCTGTTTCAGTCGGCATGTTTTCACTGGGTTTGGTATCTTCGCTAATGTTGTTTCCTTGGCATGCGCATAAGGCAAACAAAGATAAAATCAGAGGAATTCTGCTTTTTTTCATAGGACCTCCTATAGGACAATAGTCCCTGTTCCATAGTAAAAATTATAATTTATTTTCTTTTCCTATATTTATATTTTTACAATCTCGCAAAAAATAGGAAAAATTAGACATTTAAGTTATTTTTTAGAAAAATATTGTGAATTAAGATGATATAGGGCGGGAAACTTCTAAAACTTTAAAATAATCTTAAAAGGCACTTTGACTTGATAGCGCTTTCAAACCTAAAAAGCAAGTATTTCAAAAAGATGCATTGCTTTTATGAATTTTGTAAAAAAGGATAATCGCAGTTAAGTGTTGTTATCCGTATTCTTAAGATACTGACTGAAAACCAAGCCCTCGAATTCCTCCAGCGTCGGATTCTCGTTGTACAGTATCTCATACCAGGAAAGATACTGGTTCAGTCGTTTCTTTACGATTTCCCTGTGCTTTCTCAGAAACCATTGGACTCCAGCACAAAGGTGGTTGAGATGCTCCAGCGCCTTTTCCTCTTCCGGCTCAGTCGACCTGACCGCAATCTCTTTCTTGTCGGCAAGGAAGTCGAAGGCATCGCTATAGCCATGGAGCTTGTCATGGGTAATGACGCTTCCGTTTGCAATGTATCCGGTCCATGTGTTCTTGAGGCTCTGCGTGGTCGGATGGCCGGGCTTCAGATCCTTCAGGAAAATCCTGCCACTATAGTCCGTTCCTATGCATATGGCTTCTTTCTGGGATGAGATTCCCTTCTTCTTTTTCTCATGCCCCACCATTCCGCTCAGGGTCTTGTAGGTCTCATCGACCTGTACTCCTTCACCTGACAAAACAGGCTTCTTATCGGCTTTTTCGACATATACGAGAAGCATGTGCCTGTAGCGAAGCGAGGTGTTCTTGCTGACGCATGTCTGCTTTGCGGCTCCGATCACGGTCGTGTCGACCACAAGAGAGTCCAGGAGGGACCTTACCTCATGCTGCCCAAGCCTTCCGCGGTAATATATCGTATGGATGGAGCTGACAAAGGAATGATGACAGTC
>CAKUXT010000073.1 GCA_934700375.1 uncultured Bacilli bacterium
GCCTCCAGTCCCTCAACTATCAGTCCCGTTCCATTGAATCCTTCAAGAATCAGGATGAGGAACTGAGAAAAGAGGGCAAGATTGCACAGTTCTCTGCCTCATGGACCAATCCGACCACAAGACTCGTCAACAATACCATCTATGCCATCATCGGCATTGCAGGTATCATCATGATTCCGTATTCTTCCACACTCAGCGCATATCACGCTGTCATGAATATCGGTAATCTTTCCTCCTTCTTAAGCTATACGACACAATATACAAAACCGTTCAACGAGATCAGCGGTGTCTTAAGCGAATACGAAAGCGCCGTCTTCTCCTTCAAGAGAATCGATGCCTTCCTTGCCAAGCAGGATGACATCGATGTCGGAACGGAGGATGTATCGGATATCAATGAGATTCAGTTCAAAGATATGTTCTTCAGCTATGAAAAGGATCAGAAGCTCATCGAAGACTTCAATGAGACGATCCATAAAGGCGAAAAAGTCGCAATCGTCGGTCCGACAGGTGCCGGAAAGTCGACTCTTATCAATGTGTTGATGCGATTCTATGATCCTACCAAAGGCTCTGTTCTCTATAACGGAAAAGATGGAACATCCATCAAGAAGTCCTTATTGAGAAAGAACTTCGGCATGGTTCTTCAGGAGACTTGGATCTTCACCGGAACCATTATGGACAACGTCCGTTACGCAAAGCCTAGCGCCAGCGATGAAGAAGTCATCTCTGCCTGTAAAAGAGCACATGCTGACACCTTCATCAACACCCTTCCTGAAGGCTACAACACCAAGGTCAGTGCAAAGCTGGGATTGAGTGAAGGTGAAAGGCAGATGCTCACCAGCGCCCGTGTCAGGCTCCTTGAGCCTGACATTGTCATCCTTGATGAAGCGACCAGCAATGTCGATACCCGTACAGAGAAGCTGATCACCGATGCCTTTGACAGACTTCTTGAAAACAAGACTTCGATTGTCATCGCTCATCGTCTGTCGACAATCAGAAATTCGGATTTGATCCTTGTCCTCAAAGATGGCCACATCATTGAGCAGGGAAGCCATAACGCATTGATGGAAAAGCAGGGATTCTACTATTCCATGTATGCGTCTCAGTTCAGATAATAGGAGGTATGATATGAACAGAAGAAAAACATTGCCCCTTCTCATCCTTTCAATGTTATTGACAGGCTGTGAAACAGATAAAAGAGAGACTGTGGTTGAAACTGTCAATCCGCCCGCAACAAGTGAAGCCAATACGATTCCGGTTTTAAAGAACGTCATGTTCGATGAAGTCGGAAACGAAAGCATTACCTATGTCGAGAACATCAAGGGTATGAATGCTTCTAAGGAATTCGACTACACTGTCATGACAGAGTTTTCCAAAGACTGCTTCTTAGGCAAGATCGTCGATGATGTAGAAACAAGAAACGTCGTTTCAAAGCTTTCCTATTACTCCAAAAACGGAAAGGTCGCCTATTCTTCTCACCCTGACAAGTACAACAAGGTGAAGGAAAACGTCACATCTGTCAATTGGGCAAAGAGCGTCTATGTCAATAATCTCGGCAACTTATCAAAAGATTTCTTTGATTATGTCAACAAAGACGACTTTGGAACTGCAACCTATTCCATGTCGACAACAGCCATAACAAGCACAGTGACAAAAGAGATTGTCGATAAGATCTATAACTCGGCAGCAAGTTATATTCATGGCGGAACAGACTCTAAATTCGGTGGAGACAATCTTGTCAAAATGGATCTCTATGTCAATAAAAAAGGAATCTCAGGTTTCTACTTGAAGTATTCCAAGGTTGAGAATGAAACAAGAGCCTACACAGAGCTCACGGTCAGCTTAGAGAATGTCGGTTCAACCTCTTTGACCAAAGATGATGTCTGTCCGAGCCCTTACACGCACGCTAGTGAACTCAACAGCAGATATGCATCTCTCACTGCTGCCTTAAACGAGATGAAAGGATACAACTATCAGATCGATGTCGAGATCAAAAGAGAAGCGACACCGATTCAGCGCTCCAAAGGTGTCTTCTTCGCTGATGGCTATTCCGGTTATGATGAATCGATTTCAAACGGCAAATCCACCTTCACCTATTATGGAATCCATAAGAGAACCGATGGAAAGTATGAAAGATATTCTGGAAATACAGCAAATGAACTGAAAGGCGAAGTCTATCGTACTGCCCCTCATCAGGGACTGATGAATTTTGACTTCAGCGGCGATATCTTCGAATACGACAGAACAAAATCGACCGATACAAAGAGCGTCTTCTCCATCAATCCGGAGTTCAAGCTCTATAACAGTCTCAGCGATATCAGCGAAGATATGACCTATGATGAGTTTGCAACCTATGCTAATGGTCTCACCTTGGAAGTCGAAAACAATCATCTGACATCCTTCTCTTTCGGATTCTCGGACAACCTAGAAAACACATACACCTTTGTTGAAAAGATCTCCAACCACGGTGGCGTGACTTCTGTTCCAAGTGAAATTGCTGACTTCAGCAATTACAAAGAGTATGTCGCTCCCTCTTCCTTCAAGGAAGTTTCTGTCGGTGTCATCTCTTTGAATACGATGTCTATTGCATTTACTAGCAATGCAGAAGCGATCATCCGCAGCGAATTATATAACACAAGCGCACTTCCTCTTCTTCCTTTCCCCTTAGTCGGTGATGCTGCCTATTATTACGATTCTGCAACATTCATACCCGCTTCCATCATCCCTGCTGCCTTATACTTCTTCTTCGATGAAGGAACTGATGAAATTGCCACTGTCTATAAAAAGGTCAAGGCAAGCATCAATTCCGCAGGTTACAACCTTGTCGACTCTGACGAGAAGAGTGCAACACAGACCATCAACAACACTTACGAAATCACGCTTGATTATTCCTCCGGTACGATCTGTCTTACCTTCTCTACTCCGGTCAGTTACGAAAGCTAAATAAGAAAAGAGACTTTGTCAGACGATTTGCCTGATAGAGTCTCTTTTTTTGATGAATCGTTACGAAAGCGTCAGTTTTTCAATGCCGTAATCGGAACAACATAAACACCATCAGGTCTTAAATAACTGGCGCTGGAAAGCCCTGAAATCACACATAATAAAGAGGGTACCTTCCCATTCTCAGATGCGATCTTGTCCCGAATTTCAATAAGATTTTCAGCAGCTTTATCAATCTGATTCGCTCCCAATTTGATCTCAAAAGCACACCACCTTCCATCTTTCAGTTCAATGACAGAATCAATTTCACGTCCAGAGTAATCCTGATAATGAAACAACTGCGCACCAAATGATTCAGCATAAATACGAAGATCTCTTTCTACAAGAGACTCAAAAAGAAAACCGAAAGTCTCCAAATCATTAATCAGTTTATCTGGAGTCGCATTTAAGAGAGCACAAGCTAAAGAAGGATCACACAAGTGTCTTTTTTCAGCTTGTTTAACACGAATGGATGATCGAATATTCGAAGAAAAGGGCCTTTGATTATCAATGAGATAAAGGCGTTGGAAAACATCAAGATATGTTGATACAGTATCCTCATCAATATCCATATTATCTAATGTTCTGATATCGGACGTAAGTTTTTTCTTTGTCGCTGTTGTGCTTTCGTTTCTCGCCAAAGATCTCAAAAGCAATTCCATCTTATCAGCATCGTATTTTTTGCCATCGATTCTTTGTGCATCGTCATATAAGATTGTCTGAATATAAGATTCGGCAATCAATTGTGACTTCTCAGAAGACAAATCAATCGCACCTGGAAATCCGCCACGAACAATGTAGAGAGCCAAGTCGCGAAGACTGACATCTCCTGTAAAGACAGAGGGGAAAACACCCTCGCATAACTCATGCAAAGATACTTGCCCTGAAGAATCGCCTGATTCATATAATGACATCGTTCTCATTCTTAGCCTTCCGATTCTTCCGACACCACTATGAATCCGCTGAACCACCTTGGGTGTCGAGGAGCCTGTCAGAATGAACTGGCCTTTTTTACCGCTTTTGTCTACGCTATAACGAACAGCATCCCAAATCGAATCGACTTCCTGCCATTCATCAATCAAACGCGGAGTGTCCCCTTGAAGAATTATAGTCGGAGATACTTCTGCCAAATGGCGGTTTTGGAAATTATTGGACGGATCTGCTAATAAGAATTCGCTTTTCGCATGGTAAGATGCAATCCATGTTTTTCCGCACCATTTTGGGCCTTCGATGCAAACAGCACCAAAAGTGGATAAATATTCTTCGACTTGTTCATCCATTATTCTCTTTTTATATAATTCACCTTTGGCAATCTTGTCCATAATCAATTGTCCCCACTTGTTTTCTTATAATGATTATAGCACCATTCGGTGCGATTTCAAGTTTCCATTCGGTGTGATTTTGACTTTTCATTCGGTGTGATTTTGGCTTTTCATTCGGTCTGATTTCGAATACTCATTCTTGTTATCAGATTTTTTCTCACTGATAACGTGAAGCATGACTACTGCAAAAGCCATTCTTTTAAACTGATGACCTCGATTCCTTCTTCAGTAAAGTATCTCTTTATCGAATCCTTTGTGATGATGATCTTTCTGAAATTATCTTTGATATGAAGCAAAGAGTTCATCTCCTGCTTCTGTTTTTCAATAGTTTCCATGCTATATGCGGACTGAATATATATTTTCTCCGTCATTCTGTTACAGACAAAATCAGTTTCCAATTGTTTTCTCACATAGTTTCCGTTTTCAGTCTTGGAATTGATTTCCACAATACCGACATCAACACTGTATCCTCTTTGCAAAAGATCATTATAAATGATGTTTTCCATGATATGTGTCGGTTCATCCTGTCTGAAATTAATCAACGCATTTCTCAGACCTATATCAGTAAAATAATATTTTGAATTGGAGCCGATGTATTTCTTTCCTTTTATATCGTATCTTTTTGCTTCGGAAAGAAGAAAAGCATCCTTGATATAATCGATGTGTTTTTTGATCGTATCATGATCATAATCGACCTTTTCGACGCTTTTGAATGTCTTTTCAAGTTTTCCTGGATTTGTATAGGAGCCGATGGAGCTAGAGAGAATATTCAGTAAGGTTTCAAAGGAGTCAATATTTTTGATTCCATTTCTTTCAGTGATATCTTTGATGTATATCTCTGAAAAGAGATCTTTCAAATACTCTTGTTTGCGTTTTTCATCATTAATGCTCAAAAAATAAGGCATGCCTCCATAGTACTGGTATTCCAAATAGGCATCCTCAAAAGACAGATTGACAGAATCAAAATATTCTTTGAACGACAATGGATAAATATGTATCTGGTCTCCTCTTCCTCTGAACTCAGTTATCACATCCTTAGAGAGCATTTTTGAGTTGCTGCCAGTTACATAGATATCATAATTGTCGTGACTCAATAAACCATTCAAGGCAAAAACAAAATCTCCCAAAAGCTGTATTTCATCTAATAACAAATAGTAGACATCGTTTTCCTTTGTGAGATCGTTGATATAAAGAATGAACTTCTTCGGATTCACGACATAGTTCTTCCTTGCATCATATATCAATGTTTGTTCATCAGGTAGATACTTATCCAGAATCATAACATTTTCAAGATTGTCGAAAGCAAAGCTGATTATCTGTGACTCTTTGATACCATGGTTCAGCAAATAGGAACGATACAGTTTATTGAGCAAATATGATTTTCCGGATCTTCTCAATCCAGTGATAACCTTAATGAGTCCGTTGTTCTTTCTCTCGATGAGTTCGTTTAAGTATTGTTCTCTTTTGATTTCCATGATTGTCACCTACATTTTTTGCAAGTTCTTGCACTTTTTGTGAATTGATTATAGTCTAAATCGATTATATAGTCAAATCTCCATTCACATTTTTTGCAAATTCTTGCACTTTTTGTGAATGTTTTCTTCTTTTACTGCCCGTATCTTTTAAATAGCATCAGTATTTATTCACATGCAAAAAGACAAACCCATCAAGAAGGAATCTCTTTTCAGAAGGTTTGTCTTTTAATCATTATTCAAATCAGAACGTATAATTGACAGCAGAAGGAACTTCAGCAGTCACTTTGGAAGTATCTGTTGTGACAGAAAGAGAAGTGAAGTGACCAGTCATGCTTTCAGAAGAGAAAGCAAAGCCGCTTTTCAAGCCTAAATCCTTGCTGTACCACTCATCCATGAATTTCACATAGGCTTTCGTTTTGGAAAGCAAGACTGTGAAATCATAATCAGTATCTGCTTTGACAGGCTTTTCACCGCCATTGCCATTGAAGACGACCGCTCTTTCATTCCAAAGAAGGAACTGGAACGTGTTAGGTGTAGCCCAAAGACCAGGTTCAGGTCCGAAATACATCTCAAGGAAGTGATTTCCGGCAGGGACATCTGTATATTTGACCTTGCCCTTAATCAGAAGGTCACCTTTATACATATTCTTTCCATCAGCAGAATAGAAGAGGCGGTTAGGAGTAGCGTTCTGTCCGCTCTTTTTGGCATCGATGATAAGAGAGGAATCTTTTTCGCCTCTTGTGACATAGTTGTCATTGGCAGCGTTAAGAGCTAAGAACTGCTTTTTGCTCAATGCAGGATCTTCTTTTCCAGGAAGGAGTGTCATATTCAGACCTGCTTCCTTTAAAAGATTGTCGTAGAGCGCATAGTTTTCAAGTTTCGGATGAAGTCCGTCTCTTAACATAGAACCATCGGCTCCTGTTCCTGCTTCATTCATGAACAAAGAAGGAGAATCAAGATAGGTCATATAGGAATTCGCTTCGCAAAATGCCTTTGTCAGTTCATTTGCTTTCAGTTCTTTTGCAAGATTCTGAGGGAAAGCAGTCGAAGCTTCAATTCCGAAGATGTAGATTTTCGTATCTGGGCAGGACTCATGGATCTTCTCAAAAGTCTGAATGAGAAGCTTACTGGCATCTTCACCTGATTTGCCTGCATCATTGATATCATTGGTTCCTAAATGTAAGACAACATTCTCAGGTTCAAAGGGGATGATGAGCTTCTCGGCATAATAGAACCAGTCATCAGCCTGCGTTGCAGAGATTCCCATTGTGTAGGTGTTATAGTTTCCATAATAGGAAGAGTAGAAGTTCGACCAGAACTGCGTATCAAAGAAGGAATCTCCTGCAAATATGGTTCTTCCTTTTTCAGGGTAGTCTCCGTTGACATAATTGTTGAATCTTCCAGTCACTATCGAACCAAAACGGGAGTCTGAGATGACATGGGCGTAGAAATAGGTCGGTTTGAAGTGTTCGCTTGTGACGCTGACTTTATAGCTTCCGGCTTTGATTCCGTGCATCGTACCATCTTCATCGATTGTCAGTCCGCTTTCATCAGGAGAAGTATAGTGAAGGACTTCAGTCTTTCCGACTTCTGCATCAGAGAAGCGAGGAGTGATCTTTCTTGTATAGCCTTCTCTTACCTGATGCATACCAAAGGAGAGGGTTCCATAGTCCTTCTTTTCAGTCGTAACAGCTGGTTCAGTTGTGACAATCTGTTCAGTCGTGACAGTCGTATCAGGAACTGTTTCGCTTGGTTTAGGTGCTTCCGTGTTGACAGAAGGCTTGTCATTTCCTCTACAGCCAGTGACAAAGAGAAGAGATAAAAGACCAGTCAAAATGATTTTCTTATTCATAGATAGATTACCTTTCCGTTTCATTCAATTCGCAGTGCTTGATATCCGTTACATAGATTTCATTCAAAGAATCGATATGAAGCTTTGCAAAGTAGCATGTTCTTGTCTCAGCACAGTTTTCTCTTCCGTGGAAGAAATAATAGGTTTCCTTGTCTTTTTCGATCACACATCCATGACCGGTGGAATAAAGAGGAAAATCAGGAATCTGATGAATGATGGGATTGTTGACATATTTACAGTACCGCTGCAATGGTTTGTCGCCGAAAGAGGCTCCTACACCATATAATGCATTCTCGTAATTGTTGCTGGAATAGAAGAGAAGATATTTGTCTTTCCCATCCAAATGACGGCGTATGGTCATGCTGCCTTCAGACCATCTGCGGTTATGTTTTGCATGAGAAGAATTCTCATAATCGAAGACGTGTCCGTTTTCCCATTGCTGGGGTTCCTGATGGTAAGAGATAATCTGAACATACTTGTCTTTTCTCTTTCCGTTTTCATCGACATGGATGTATTCCTTTGTCGGTCTTGGCTGCGTCTTTGCTTCCTTGTCATACCAAAACGAAGGATCTAGCTCTACGCCAAGAATATTGCTCTCTTCGACATATTTATGAAGAGAAGGATCATATAAGCAGTTGCGATAACAGCAGCGGGAGAAGTAAAGATACATTCTCTTATCCTCATCGATGAAGAAGTCAGCATCGATTGTAGGGATATAGACACCTTCAGGAAGAGTGTCCGCTTTGATCTCACCGGATTCTTTTGAGAAGGGATCTTTGGCGACAGCATCGATGTTGCGATAGGTCTCATCGTATGGATAATAATCCATCGGATGATCTTCGATGTTGACAAAAGGTCCTTTTGGAGACTTGGAAACCGCTACACCGATTTTGCAGCACTCTTCAAAGTTTTCATCACCGAAATACTTTTCTACCAAGTCTTTTCTGACAAGGGAAGAATAGAACATATAGTAATATCCGTTGTTGGGATTGTAATAGACTTCAGGCGCCCAGAACCATCCTCTTCCCCAATCGTTCTTGCTTCTGTCAAGGCCATATCCGACTTCCTTCCATTGGAGAAGGTCATCGCCTTGATTGATATAGAAGGGAGTCTCGTCGCTGTTTCCGGTACAATAACAGTAATAATGTCCGGAGACAGGGTCTTTCATGACATAAGGATCGGCACCTACTACACTTTTAATAGCCATAATTGAAGTTCCTTAGATTAATTCAGAGAGTGCGACATAAGAGGAGTCCTGCTTTTCAACACCTGCTCCAGAGAGGTTATTGAAATAAGAGACAGTCTCCGTTTTCTTGCTTGCTTCATCCGCTTTGCTGATATCGGAATAACCGGCAAGGATTTTTAAAGAAGAAGGATCGGATATGCCTAATTCCTCATAGGGAATGAAGAGTTCCATCGTCATGCCAGTGCAGTCTTTTCCGCCTTTAGGCACATTGACTTCACCTGTTGTGATGACTTTGCTCTTGCAGCCTGTGACAATCTTCTTGTAATAAAGGTTATTGCTAGGAACATAGTTGCTTGTACCAGAATCATAGAGTCTTAACAGGTTGTCAGAGCTTAAGAAGGCAGCATAGGCGTTCTTGCTGTCTGAAGTGGTAAAGTAGATTCTAAGATCATCGTTATTTGCCATCTGGCCCATATCGCCGCTCTCCCAGGCTTCACCATCACTATAGAGCTCATTGTCTTTGATTTCTCCTCTGACATAG
>CAKUXT010000074.1 GCA_934700375.1 uncultured Bacilli bacterium
GACCTGGTTTGTCGTTCGTAACACTCCTGGTGTCTCTGGTATTACCGGTTCTTCCGGTAAGGGTGCAAAGCCTTTCCCGATCCCTCGCGAAGAGATCGAACCTGTTTTGAAGAGAATGAACATCAACGATCCGGATATCTATTCCGATTATAAGATCGGTGATGAGGTCAAGCTCATATCCGGTATGTTCCGTGATTCCGAAGGTGTCATCGAATCCATCGATACTGAACGTGGAGAAGTCACTGTTCAGATCATGCTCTTTGGAAGATCCAACGATATTCCTGCCAAGTTCTCTGACATTGAGAAGGTTCAGGAAGTTCCGAACTATAACGAAGGAAGCAAGCTCTAAATCTTCTTATGAAGGATATTTTGATCATTGGTGGTTCCAATATCGATTACGCTGCTGCTTCAGCTCATCCGCTGATTCCGAATGACTCCAATATCGGAAAACTGAAGACTTCCTATGGTGGAGTCGGAAGAAATACAGTAGAAAATCTTGCCCGTCTGAAGGACAAAGTATCTTTTATAACCGCTATTGGCGATGATGCCTATGGTCAGAGGCTGAAATGTGAACTGAGAAAGCTGGATGTGAAGCTCTATACACCGAGCTATCATGGTCCTTCTTCTTCTTATCTTGCCATCTATGACAGCAATCATGATATGTATGTCGCTGTCTGCGATACGGCTATATTGGATAAGATGAAATATAGCGATATCATCCCTTTCAGAAAGGTCATCGAAAAGCATCATAACATCGTTCTGGAAGCCAATATCAATCAGGATGTCATCGACCATCTTTTCCAGGATTACTTCTCTCATCGCTTCTACGTTGAGGCAGTATCTGCAAACAAGGCCAGCCGATTCAAAAAGCATTTGAAGAAGATTCATTTGTTCAAGTCCAACCTTCTGGAAGCAAAATATCTTCTTGAAATAGAAGGATCGCCTGCGGAACTTGCGACGGAACTGATGAAGCGAGGTGTCAAGAATGTCGTCATTACAGACGGTTCGAATCCGATCATCATCGGTTCAAGCAATGCGATCGAAGAAGTCAAAGTCAACAAGCTTGATAAGATCGTTTCCGCAAATGGAGCAGGCGATGCTCTCTTTGCCGGCATCCTACACGGACTTCACAATTCGATGTCTTTGAAAGAAGCGGTTGAATTCGGAACGAAGATGTCTGCTCTTGCTCTTCAGACGACAAAAGCAGTCAATCCCGATGTCATTACCTTGGTTCCTGAAAGAATCGAAAATACTGAAGAATAAAAATAGCTGCTGTTCTACTTAGTGAAATAAGTATACAGCAGCTTTTTTTCTTACTTGTTTTTTGCTTCTTCTATCTCTTTGATCAGATCAGGAAGTGCTTTTTCGAACTGCAGTCCGTAGAGAAGGCCATCGATATGATTGTCGATATCATATTTCATGGACTGATGGACGAAATCATGTGAGATTCTGATGCAGTCATCGATTGATAATCCATTGAGCATGCATCCGACAAATGCAGAGCAGTAACTGTCCCCGGCACCATGATATCTTCCAGGATAGCATTCTGTCTCATAGCGATGGAAAGTGTCTTTCTCTCTATCGTAACAGATGCATCCGATGCGATTGTTATCGAAGACTGTTCCTGTGAGAAGGACCTGTTTTGGTCCTAAGGCTGCGATCTTTCTTGCGAGACCTTCAAGGAAGGCATTATCAAGAGGGCCTTCGCCTTTGTATTCTTCATCGGCCAAGAAACAGGCCTCTGTCAGATTCGGACAGGTAATATCGGCAAGAGAAAGAAGTTCTTTCATTTTTTCGACGTGCTTCTTCTCATCAAATCCAGGGTACATCTTTCCGCCATCTCCGAATGCAGGATCGATCATGACGAAGGAATCCTCTGTTTTCAGCTTTCTGATGATATCGATGACAACAGGAATCTGATCTGTTCCTAAGTATCCTGTGTAGAAGGAATCGAAATGATGATCGTAGTCTTTCCATTTGTCGATGGATTTCTCCATTTCGGCTGTCAGATCGACATAGGTCCAGGAACTGAAGGCGGTATGATTGGATAAAATAGCGGTAGGAAGACCGATTGTCTCAATGCCGCAGGCAGAGAGAATCGGAAGGGCGACTGTGAGAGAACAGCGTCCCATGCAGCTATAATCTTGAATAGTAAGGCAACGTTTTTGATTCATGATTATTGATCCTTTTTGATTGTCTTTAAGACAAGAGATTCCGGAAGGGCGAAGAGATATGCGAAATCCTTTGCGGTTTTCTCATCTGGAACGCCTTCTCCTTTTTCCCATCCTTCTACGACTTCATCCTCGATGTGAAGATGATCTGCGATGAAGCATGCGGAAAAGTTATATTGTTTTTCTACTGCTTTCAGAAGTTCTTGAAAGGCGGTCATTATTGATTTTTCTTCTTTCTCTTCGAAGGCTTGCTGTCTTCGATGAACTGAATGTCGGGCTGTTCTTCTTTCACTTCCTCATCTTTAGCATCTTCATTTTCTTCATTGTCTTCTTTAGGTAGTGCGATTTCTCTGGTATAGACCTTCTTTCCATTTCTCTTTCTTAATTCGGAAATGTCGATGATCTTTGTTTCAACATCCTGATTTTCTCTTGCGAGTTCAGCTTCATGCATACGCTTGATTTCTTCTTCTTTTTCGACTTCTTTGGTGTTCTTGATCTTGATGAGAACAAGAACGACGGAAGAGATGCCGAGGACTGCAAGAAGGAAACCTAAAGCGGCAAGAGCATAGTTCATGACGGAAGTGTCTTTGTAGTAGAAGATATAAAGGGAAGCAAGGGCGATAAGAGCTGCTGCACAGATGAAGATCAATACAGACATCGGAATATTCTTCTTGACCTGTTTTCCGATGATCTTTTCAACACCATAGATGATCAGCATGATGCTGAAAAGATAGGCACAGGAGATGATAAGAATCGGGAAGATATTGGTGATGATACTGGGATTGACAACGAAACAGATTCCTAAAGCGGAGAAGGCGATGCCCATCAGCACTTCTCTGTTATTAGGAGAGTGTTCCAATAAGTATCCTGATATCATGTTGATGATGCCATATGCGAAGAAGGCAACACCGACACAGTAAGAGATGGATTCCACCGATGTTGTCAGTTCCTTATTGATACGGATGGCAGAGATCAGAATCAATGTGAATCCTAGGACAATCAGAAGGAGCGACTGGATGATTTTGATCCATTTGTATACGGCGATTTTAATGTCTTTGTTGTTTGTGTTCTGCATGCTTAATACCTCATCATAATATTATAATAAATTTCTTTCCTTAAATATCTCATTTTCCTATAAAAATACACACACTTTTTCAAAAAGAAGCTTTCTTTGATAAGGAAAACACGTCGTTTCGGATGGGAGCAAGTCCATTACATGAATAAATATATTCTTCTTATATAACATAAGTACTATATATAAAGAAAAATTGGCTGAAATCGCAATCATTTTATTGTTTTTGAAGGGGGTGATGCTTATAATATCTCTACATGCGTTTTTAATGCGCATTAATTTCATGTTGTAAGGAGGGTTTTAACCTTATGAAACGTACTTATCAGCCTAGCAAAATCAAAAGAGCCCATACATGCGGCTTCCGTGCCAGAATGGCAACCAAGGGAGGAAGAAAGGTTCTTTCCAGAAGAAGAGCTAAGGGCAGAGCAAGACTCACCCAGGCTTAATTAGCTGCTTTTTCGGCATAATATGAAGAAAAGCTGTAGATTGACGGAATCCAAGGATTTCAAAAAAGTTCTCGATCAACGCCATTGTGCCGGAAAGAATGAATCTGTCTCAGTATTCTATGCGCCTAATTCTTTGACTCATGCAAGAATCGGTGTTTCTGTATCCAATAAATTAGGAAACGCTGTCTTGCGAGTCAGAGTCAGACGCCAACTTCGGGCCCAGATAAACCTTTGCGACGTTCTTGGAAAACCATATGACATCGTCATCATCGCCCATTCTGGATATCTGAAAAAGTCATTCCAGGAAAATACCGAGATTCTGAACAAAGCGTTTAATCGTCTGGCTAACCCGTCTAAAGGGGAAAAAGCATGAGAAACCATTCAAACAGGTTGCTAAAGCGGTTGATGATTGTCTTTTTTGGCATCATCGCTGCTTTTAGTTTGTCCGGTTGTACGAAATCCTTCTGTACCAACCAGGACAAAGCCAATCAATTATTCGCCTACTATGGTAATCTTTACTCCGAAACGCTGTTGATCGATGAATCAACAAAGGATGATTTTGATTACTCTTCTAAGAATGAAACCGAAGAAGCTTCCAGAGTCAAACTGATCAAAGTTCAGAATGAACATCGTAAGACACTCTTCGGAAATTCTACTTCCTATCAGGGAATGACGACATGGTATGACCTTATTGTCGAAGGCTCTGATAAATCTTTCTTGTCCTTCATGGATGAGAAGGCCAAACAGTTCCGTGATGACAATTACACCTATTGGATGAACGGCACTTTGGCTTCTATCGAAACAGTCGAGGAAGCAAAGGCTGTTGCATGGCATGTCGGTATGTATGCTGGTCTCACCTATAGCGATGAGACAAAGACAACAGTCACCGGTGTCGCTGAACCGTTCACCAACACTGAACTCTGGTTCAATGAAGCTGTCAAGGATCCTGAAATCGGACTCTTGAAGTCTCCGTCATTCGGCTTTATCGAAACAATCAAGACAAATGCTGCTGTCGGATACAATACCAATACGGCATGTATCACTCCTGTCAGTGGAACATTCAATCAGAACAATGCCAAGATCTATATCGAAGGAAAGACCTGGGGACAGGCTTTCAAAGAATACGGTTTCCTCGAAGGCTTGTTCGTCTATCCGTTCGCTTGGCTTGTCCACGCCATCTCTGATGGCCTCGGCGGAACAGGATGGGTTCAGATTTTCGCTATTTTCGTCGTTACGATCTTAGTCAGAATCGTTACTGTTCTCTCTACTCTTGTCCAGAGCAAATCTCAGGCAAAGCAGCAGAGAATCCAGCCTCAGATCAATGAGCTGATGAAGAAATATCCTAATGCTCAGGAAGATCCTGAAGAAAGACGTGCTTTAAGTCTTGAACAGGCTCAGCTGATGAAGAAGAACCACGTTCATCCGATGCTTCCTCTTCTCTTCATGATCATTCAGTTCCCGCTCTTCATCTGTATCTGGTCCGCATTGCAGGGATCCGCTTCCCTGGCATCTGGCAACTGGTATGGACTTTCCCTTACCACTAAGGTCAGCGAATGCTTCACCAATTATGCAGAAACCAACGGCGCAATCGTCGGTATTCTTATCTTTATCTTCATGTCTCTTGCCAACGTTCTCTCTTCCTGCACTGGTCTTTGGATCAATAACTGGAAGACAAAAGTTCTTGGCAATCAGGGCGTGCAGCCTACAAAGAAGGATGCAAACGGCAATCCGATGGATCCCAATAAGACAATGAAGATCATGACCTATGTCATGATGGCCTTCGTTCTCTTCATGGGATGGAGTTTACCTGTCGGTATGGGTATCTATTGGTTTATCGGTGCTATCATCTCCATCTTGCAGAGCTTGCTCACTGAAGCCATTCAGGCTAAGGCCAGACATAGAGATGCTGAAAACACTGGTGACGGCACAACATTGGCAGCCATCAGAAGAAGCGCACACCACACTGGTACCAACAAGAAATCTGAAAAACCATTATGGAGGAAGTAATATATGAACAAGTATGAAGGAAAGACTGAAGAAGAAGCAGTCAAGAAGGCTTGTGAAGAATTAGGAGTCGAAGATCCTAAATCCTTGAACTATCAGGTCATCTCTGTCAAGAAAACCTTATTCAGCAAGGTTGTCACAATCGGTATTTACTCCATCAAGGATGTCATTGTCTTCGCAGATGATTACATCAAACGTTGTCTTCGCGCTTTAGGAATCGAAGGTTCCACAGAAGCCAAGTATGAAGACGGCGTCATCAAGCTCAACATCGTCACCAGCAGAAACAAGAATGTCATCGGAAGAAATGGTGACACCTTAAGAAGCATCAACGAGTTGACTCGTTCTGCCTGCTTCAATCGTTTCGGCGGTCACTATCGCATTCTTCTCAACTGCGATGGATATAAGGAACTCAAGTATAACAAGTATGCTTCCATGGCAAGACGTTATGCTTCCGAAGTCAGAAAGACACATGTCACTGCTATCCTTGATCCAATGACCAGCGATGAAAGAAGAATCATCCACCAGGTCTTGGACGGATATCCGAACATCAAGACACAGTCCTTGGGAACCGGTCATAAGAGACACATCACAATTCAGTATGTTGCCGATAACAGCGTCAACATCCCCAGTGATGATAATTCTGACGACAGAGACTTCTAAATCAAATCAAAAAGGTCAGCTTCGCGCTGACCTTTTATAGTATATTGTTTTTCAGATGACTCTGAAATGAACTTTCTCGTTATCGATGCAATCGACGGATAGATAATATCCGTCTTTGTTTTTGTCTTCGAGATAAGTCGTCAGAATCTCTTTGTACGGAATGTCTTTCTTGAAATTGTCAAGCTGTATTCCGTCCCCGACATGTTTGTGAAACGCTTCTTTTCTGGTCCATAATTGGATGAAGCATTTTTCTTTTTCATTTGAGGCGTGATACTGTTTCTTCTCTTCTTCGCTGAAGAATCTCTCCGCCAAGAAATCATAGTCTCTGTCCGGTCTTACCTTTTCGATGTCGATGCCGACTTCGCTTGTCGAAAGACAAACTGCGACGATTTCTCCGCTGTGTGAGATAGAGAAGTAATGATTGCCTAAGAATGGCTTTCCGTATTCGTTATAGCTCAAAGAAAGAGTCTCGGTGTCAACATTGCAATGATTGAGAACCATCAGAAGGATATTCCATCCTAACAGTGATGCCTGAAGGTCTTCTCTGCATTTGTGTTTATTGCAGTGCTCTAAAACAAAAGCAGGCATGCCTTCTTTGAGTTTATCGATTCTTCCGTCATATCTTGTGATATCGCTTAAATAGATTTCTGTCATAACCAGATAAGTTTATCACAATTCTCTTGTTTTATATCTTCTCTTCTACTGCTTCTTTGTCTTTTTGATGTCTTTCATCCAGTTCTTTGACGATTTGCTCTTCTAATTTGTCATCGATCTTGTAACCGAACTTTAGTAACAGATAAGAGGCGAGGAAGCAGACGACAATGACACCGATGATGATGGCACCGAACAAAGTGAGCTGTGCTCTCTTGTCTGTCCACTGATAAGCAGCTTCGATTTCAGCATCAAAGGAGGGATAGGTTCCTTTGTATTCCGATTGTCCATTGACGATGATATTGTTGGCTTCTGCGTTGGAAATCTTATTCAGGATGGCCTGTGTGCCTGTCAGCAAGAAGGTGAGGTTTCTAAGACCGGTCTGAATTGCAGAGCCGAGTTTAGCATCGAGCGGTCTCCATGCAAAGGCGACAGCTTCTTTTCTTTCTCCGAATTTCCATTCCTGATAATCGATGGCATCCTGGAACATGACTAATAAGGCGAGATAGAAGACACCGCTGGCTGCAAAGAAGAAGAAGGCGCAGAGATAGATCAGCCAATGGCTTCCTCCGAAAGCAAATGCTAAGCCTTGTCCGATGGATGCATTTTCTCCGATAAGCTGATAATCACTCGGATTGTTATATGCGATAGGAGTATCTTTGAAGACAGGGAAACCAAAGAAGAAGAATAAGACATAAGCGGTTAAGATGACAAAGAAGGAGATTTCAATGATCTGCATCTTTGTCAGTTTCTTGGACATCAGCGGATAGAAGACCTGTGCAATCAAAGTTCCGACAACAAAGACAATGGATAAGACTGTTGCCATGAATCCACCTTTGAAGGTTCCATATCCATAAAGAAGATAGTAATAGTTAAGACCGATACCGGTCAATAAGCCTGATGCGAAATAGTATAGAAGCATGACGATAGCAACGATGAGAAGCTGCTTGTTCTTCTTTACCATTCTGAAGAGATCGAGGAAGTGTGTTTTCTCAGAAACTTCCTCTTGTTTCGGATCTCTTTCTTTTTCATGGCAGAAGAAGAAAATCAAAGACTGAGAGATAAGGAAGAGAACAGCGACAACAACACCGCTATAAGCGTAAGCGGTCTGTGCTCCTAACATCGTCGGAAGAAGGAACATCAATAAGTTCATCATGAAGGCACCGATTGTTGTTGCAATGGTGACTCTTGTTGTCAAAGATGCTCTTTCTTTTGGATTGTTGGTAAGAGACGGAAGCATCGACCAATAACCGATATCGTTCATGGTATAGAAGAGATCCCATAAGAAGTAGAAGATAAGCATACAGGCGACATATGCCCAGCCTTTGACTCCCATCGGTCCGACTAAGAACATCAACGAAACGACAATCGTATTTCCGATGGCTCCGATAAAGATCCACGGTTTGAACTTACCTGTCTTGAAATGACATTTCTCAACGATGAATCCCATGATAGGATCGTTGATGCCATCCCATACCAGTGCAATCATCATGAAGATGGTGATGATGTGCATCTGAGAACGGTATGTCTCAATATCACTGCTTAAGACACCGGCTGTCATCGCGTACTGTAGTAAAAAGGTTCCAACTAATGCATAGCAGGCATCACGGAAAATACCGGACCAAGGATAGATTGCCTTTGTCAGAGGAGGTACGTTATTTCCAGTGAATGTCTTACAGATTTTAGAACCTTTGTCTGAAGAATGATTCATAAATGTGCCCTTCTTTCACTAAGTAAAATTGTAAGAGCTTTCAAGATGAATATCAATTGTTTTCTTGGACAATAGTGTATGTTTTGATTTAAAACACGTTTTTGATGTGTACCCAATTCTTGCAAATTTCTCAAATATTGTAAACAGGGAATTTTTTTAATGAAAATCAGTTTAAAAATGTTCCCTGTTGGTGATATTTGGAATACAATATGTGTCGGTGGAAGAGTGATTTCTAAACGTGGTGGTTTGTCATCACTCTTCCACTAACCTGTATTCGTTATCGGATTTATTTTGGAATATTGCGTAGGTTGACATAATAGCGATTTTGTCATCGATAAAATGACTGATGGGACTTCATTTGTCAAACGGCGCTTTGTTTGAATGTAAAAACGTGATATAATTCAAAATATGAAAAACAAAGACAAAAACAAACATTTTTATAGTAATAAAGCTGCGATTTCTCGCCTGAATTTGCGGGGGGGGGCAAATAGTTCTCTCATTAGCTAATATTTCATTGATTAGCGTCGGCTTTTGTTCATGGATGGTAGTCGGTCAGTCAGCAACAGTCGGACCGATTGATGTAGCAGTAGGAAATATTGTATCGAGTGATTCCAAAAAAATGACGGATCTCGGCTT
>CAKUXT010000075.1 GCA_934700375.1 uncultured Bacilli bacterium
CGGAAGACGAATGGAAGATCAAGATCATGCAGTTCCCATATGACTTTGAGGCTCCTGAACATCTCACGGATGGTATATTACAGATTCCTAGCAATACCTACTTTATTGGTACTGCCAATAAGGATGAATCCACCTTCACCATCACCGATAAGGTCTATGACCGTGCTATCACAATCGACTTCGACGATCGTAACGAGCCCTTCTCTGTCACTGGTGACAGTGACAAAGTCACATTGTCCTATGAACGCTTAAAGGAGCTCTTCGCTTCTGCAATCGCTGATGAAGAGAACCAGCTCACCATGGAAGACTATAAGACATTCAAGACGCTGACTGATTACACTTATGATATGTTTGACCTCACCTTCGGTAACCGTATCATGAGACAGATTCAGCTCTTCGTTCCTGTCTTTGTCGCCTGCGGCGGCAAGAAGGAAGACGCTCTTGACTTCATGTTCGCAAGAAAGGTCGTCTCCAAATTAGAGGGCCGCTTTGAAGATTACATCAAAGAGGGCTTGCTCAACTTGAAGACATTGATCGTCAAGAACTATGGCGAAAACGCCTTCCCGCAGACTAACCACCTGATCGATAAGTTCATCCGTAAACTGTAAATAAATGAAAACTATGACCGATAGCAAAGATTTCCTTGTTAATTTCACCGAATCGATGAAAACGGAGATAGGAAAAGCTCCTATCGGTCTTTATCATGCTCTTGATTCCTTCTCCTATAGTGAGCCCTATCACTTCGAGGAGGAGATGAAAAGACTTGAGGAGCTGAAGACTGTATCCGATAAGATCCTCTCTATCGTCTACAATCCTCACATCAAGGTAGAGACTAACGAGATTGTTCAGCGAAGCGAACTCTCCGGAAAGTTATCCCATGACTCCTTCTCCGATACCATGAGAGATCCTAAACTCTGGAAGGAGAAGAGCGGAAAGATGGTTCCGGAATATGTCCATACTGTCGAGACCATCGACAGTATCGACACTTACGAGAACCGCTTCATCTCCCTTCTCATCTATGAGATCAACGATGATATCGAAGCGACTTTAGATAACTTAACTCCGATGGTCGAATCCTTAGAAGAGCATTATCAGAACAATCAGTTCACATTCGGCTCATACTCTCCGATGAGAGATATGAGAAAGAAGGTCTATCCTTATGCTTCCTTCTTCTTAAAGGGAAAGGGCTCAAAGGAAGAGCTCCTCTCCTTAGCTAGAAAGATCAAAAGAAGAAGCAAGAACCTAAAAGGAACAGAGTTCTATAAGATAACATCCAAACATCCAATCTCCCATGCTGTCATGCCTACTAACATCCTCATTCACGATAAGCTCTATTCTTACTGCTATAAGTATTATGTGACACATTATAAGAAGGAAGACTTAGAAGAGAGAAAGAAGCAGATTCTCTATTTCAACTATGTCTTCTCTTCTCTTCTTCTTGCCATGAAGAAAAGAGAGATGATAGGTGAAGAGAATATGCCCACGTTCTCCTTTGATGAGGAGAACATGATCACATTCTCTCCTTTCTATGCAACACACTATCCCTTCGTCTTCAAGATCGAAGAAGATAAGAAGAACATCGCTATCAAATTATCTGTCTCTATCAGCTATGATGAAAGACAGGTAGAGAGTTCCTTCTACCTTCTCACCAGAGAAAAGTACTGTGAGAAGAATCAGACGCTCATTAAAAACATCAAGAAGGAAGTCGAGAATGAATCCAAATTCATTCTCGTTGTTGAAAACAACCTCATCAAAGATTATGATTCCACTCTCACCTTCTCGTATCATAGAGAACATAACGAGATGCTGTTAGATGATTTACTCTCCTCTATGACCATCCTCTTTGAAGCGGATAAGGAGCTCTATTCAGGCTTCTGTCCTGTATGCGGAAAGAATCATATCCGTTTCGATGGAAACAGATATGTCTGTCAGGACTGTCATAGTGAATACGTGATGGACAAGATCAATGACAATGTCTTGTTATGGATCACATCCTTCAGAAAGGAATAATGATATCTATGGAAAACGAAAACATCAAATTATCTCCTTTCATGAAGAACAAGGAGAAAAAAGAAGAAGAAAAAAGAGAAGTCGTTCTCTCTATCAAGGACTTGCATAAGTCCTACGGAAAGAAAGAAGTCCTGAAAGGCATCAACTTAGAAGTCTATAAGGGTGAAGTCTTTGGCTTCATCGGTAAAAACGGTGCCGGTAAATCCACAACAATCGACTGCATCGTCGGCTTAAAGGACTTCAATAGCGGAGAGATCATATTGGCCGGACATAACGTCAAAGAGAATCCGCTCGATGCCAAGATGGAATTAGGCTATGTCCCTAGCGAACCTGTCACCTATGAAGTCATGACCGGAAACGAATACTTACAGTTTGTAGCATCGAGCTACAACATGTATCAGGAAGCGTTTGACAAGAACTATCAGTTCTTGAAAAACAAGTTCATGATCTCCGATAGCGACTTGAATCGTAAGATCCGTGAATACTCTCACGGTATGAAACAGAAGGTCTGTTTAATGGCCTCCTTGATCCACAATCCGACCATCTGGATTCTGGATGAACCGACAGTCGGTCTTGATATCATCGTCTATCAGACGTTGATGGATATGTTAAGAGAGTTTGCCGCAAACGGCAAAACCGTCTTCATCACATCCCACAACATCGATCTGGTCTCCCGTATCTGTAATCGCGTTGCGATTATCAATAACGGCGTCGTCGCTGAACTGATTGACTTCTCTAAGGAACCGCTGAAGAGAAGAAATCTCAGCAATATCTTCTTCTCTACCTATGCGGTAGAAAAGAAGCCGGAGTAGTAATTTAGGTAACAATAGAAAGGCAAAGACATGTTTCTGGAACTTTTAAGAAAAGAGTTCATCGAAAGAAAGAATGATGAGAAACAAAGCATCACAATGTTTGTTGTCTCTATTCTTTTACGTGTCTTACTGATCGCCGGATTCATTGCTATCGAATGCTTTATCGCACTGACTTTGGATAAGAAGCTTGTCAAGTACTCAAGCTATGGAAGCTTTGACTTCTTGGTTCTCTTCCTCTTCTTGATGATGGCTTTATCTATTCTATTTACCATGGTCAAGGCTCGTGGTGTCATCTTCAACCATAAAGACAGCACTGTCACCCTTCCTCTTCCGATTGCCCCATCCACCCAGGTATTCAGCAAAGTCGTCTATTTATATATCGAATCTGTCTTGTTAGGCTGGGTGACAAGTACACCCTTACTGATCTGTTATGGAGCCAGTAGACACTATATCCCCTATTACTATATCTTCTCTGGATTATATCCGTTACTCATCTCTATCTTCTCCGTTGGCATTTCTTTACTATTTGCCCTTGTCTATCAGCAGATCTACAAACTCATCAAGAAGAGCGACATCGCCCAATTCATCGTCGCCTCTGTTCTTGTTGTCACTTTATGTTACTTATATCAGTTTGTCCTCAATCTCTTCCTTACAGCCTTGAATGACTCCTCTATCGGAGGTGTCTTCTCCAGTGACTTTGTCAATGGACTACATAAGGCCAGAAACTACTTCCTCCCCGTCTATCACTTGATGGATGCTGTCATTGAAAAGACAAACACCAAAGCTGGCATCCTCATCTTCTTAGGGGCCTCCTTCCTCTCTTTGACCTTGGGTGTCGGTATTACAAGCATCGTCTACTTCCATGAGATCAAGATCTCAAGCCGCTCTGAATCCAAGGAAAAGAAAGGAAAGCCGATGAGACTGACGACTCCTTTCAAAGCATTGGTCAGAAAAGAGATGGACCTCCTCTTTAAGGATGAAGCCAACCTCTTCTCCTATACATCCTTATTGATCTTATGTCCATTCCTTACATTTGCAGTTATTTCTTCTTTAAACAGCATCATCTATGATAACCTCCGCTTCTATGCCTCCTACTTCCCAGAACTCGTATCCGGAATCAACTTAACGCTCATCTTATTGTTCTCTGGTGTCATCAATGCCTCAGCTTCTATGTCCATGACAAGAGAAGGAAAAGCATTGATTGTCGTCAAATATCTCCCTATCTCTCCCTTAAAGCAGATCTTAGCCAAGATCATCATTCCGATCTCCTTCTCCTTCATTTCCCTTCTCATCACCGAGATTGTTCTTATCTCTACCGGTATCATCACTGTTCCTGTCTTCTTATCCTCTCTCTTTATCGATATTGTCCTCCTTGTCTTTTCCAACATCTTCGGTGTCTATTCCGATATGCACGACAAGGAAGGCGATAACAGAAAGCTCAAGCTTTCTGTTATCAATGAGCTTGTCCCGCTTGTCCTTCCCTTCATCCTCTTTGGCCTCTTCTTTGAATTATCTCTTTACACCAAAGTGCCCTCTTGGGGACTTTATGTGATCGCATCTGCTTTCTCTTTTGTCGTTCTCTCCCCCTCTGTCATCAACTTGAAGAAGAGATTACAGAAGACATTCGTGAAAATGGAGGTGAGCAACTAGTATGAAAAAACGTACCTTAGCAATCCTTCTCATCATTCCTTTCATCATCTCTTTACTGACCTTTGTCTCTATCAAGATTTTGGATAACCAGGTCGCTGTCGATATCTTAGGCATCGAATGGGACTATCAGGACAATGAGGGCTTCCAGATCGATGATAAAGCCTATGAGCTCAAAGCCAAGGCCATCGTCGATCCTAACCTCATCTTAGCCAATGGCAATAACCTCATCTGGTACACCAAAAAGGTCAACGAGACCGACGATGAATTTGCTAGGATCGACGAAGAGAACGGCAAGTTCTATCTTCACGCCGAAAAGCCCGGTGAAGTCGAAGTCGTCTGCTCCAATGAAAGAGGAAGCAAGTCCAAACACTTCATGGCCACCATCTTTGAAGGCGGAGCCATGGTCATCAATCCGCTGAGAAAAGGTAGCGGAAGTTCTGTCTCCTCGACAAAGTATTATGGTCTCTATGACTATGATAACGGAAGTAAGAAGAAGGCCAGTTTTGGCCTCACTTCCACCTCCTTTATCGATGGCGGCGGAAAGAGCAGCAAAAACGAGCTTGTCGAATGCTCCTCCAATGTCAGCTATGATAATGGAACAGTCTCTATCCTTTCCTCAGGTGAGAGCTTTATCACCCTTCAGGAGCCTGATCATCACTATAGAGCTACCTATAAGTTCACTGTCATCGATGGCGTCAATGTCTACTCCTACTCCGATCTCCTTAGTGGCACCAACAAATCCAAGGATGGGGAGAACATCGTCCTTCAGGTCAACCTCGAATCCCTGAAGAATACGTATACAGTCGATACAGCTGGAAAATACACCAACGAAAAGATCGCATCCAGCAAAGACAATACCGAAGTCTTCGGTAACTTTGACTTTGCCTCTCAGACCTTCTCCTTCGATAGTGAGTACTACACCTTCCCGACCACCTATGATTCCTCCTATATCGATCAGTACAACAAAGAAAAGAATGCGAATGTCTCTAAAGACATCGTCGCTGGAATCCACCTCAGAAAAGGATTATACGGCAACGGCTTTACCATCAATATGAATGGGCTCTGCTATCCTAACTTCGGTGAAATTGATAAGTTCACCGGAAAGAGAGTTCCGAAAAAGAAGAGCGAAGCCAAAAACGGAGAGGGCTATGATTACTTCTACGGCCCGCTTCCCTTTGTCGCAGTCGGCGATATGGTGACATTCCCGCTTGTCACAGCCTTAGGCCAGGACAACTGTGGCATTTACATCGATGATGACAATGTCGTCATCGACGATGTCAAGCTCTCTAATGTCGATGAAGTCGATAACCTCTTCAATCTCTCCTACACCGGAAGCATCATCGATGTAAAGGGCAAGAACGTCAAGATCAAGAACTCTGTCCTCGCTAACGGCAAAGTCTGTGTAAGAGCCTATGATAGCGATAACCTATTAATCGATAACTGCATTTTGAAGAATTCAGGTGAATTCACAATGCTAGTAGGCAGTGACAACAAAGACAGTTATGATACGACAAGACGTGTTCAGGGTAACGGCATCGATAAATCCTATACGGAGTTCTTCGATGACCTTGATGAGACAAAGACCGATACCGCAGACGGTATCCTCAACGCCTTCCTCAATGCGACGATGAACGGAACACTGAAGGAGAGCGACTATAAGGCAAAGTTAGAGATGATTCAGAAGTATCTCGATAACGATAAGAGCTCCTCTAGCTATGCTTCCAATATCACGGTCAACAACACTTTCTTTGGAAGATCGGGTGTCTTCTCTATCGCCTTTGAATCTCTGTTCAATGGGCCACTTCTCTATGGTGGCATTCCAAGCATGCTGACGAATCTCTTAGGAAGCTTCCTTAACGCACCGCTTCCTAATAAACTTGGCGGAACTAGCAAACCAGTCCATCTCACCTTAAAGGGAGATACCAGATTCTATGACTGGAAAGACATCGATAGCATCGATGTCTCTTCCCTCATCGAAGAGAATATCTCAAGAACCTTGGCCTCGATGGATATGGGCGACAAGAATGTCACAATCGATGATATCTTTCCCATGAAGTCAGCATTGAAGAAACAGGCCGGAAACAAGAACCTGATCTATACAAAAGACGGAAAGAGCTATGTCAATACCTCGATTGCCTATTACGGAGGCGGATTGAATAACTCCAAGATCGATATAGAGTCAGATACGACCTATAACACCTATAGCGATGAGACGAAGGTCTCCTTGCTTGATGAGACGATTGAAAACAACCAAGGCGGCGGATTATCTTCTCTCTTTGTCGATTGTGTCATTGTCACAATCGGAACACACCCCTTCAGATTCATCACTAACAGCAGCGAAGAGAAGAGTAATCCGAAGCTCTTTGACAAAGTCCCGGCCATCGACGGACTGAAGAAACATAACCAGGAGGTTACCTTATGAAAAACAGATTGTTCAAAAGACTGCTATTAGCTGTTTCGGCTCTCTCTTTATCGTATCCGTTAGCCTCTTGTGCATTCTTCGATGATGGCGGCGGAGCCCAGATCAAAGAGGTTACGCCTCGTTATGACGAGGCGACAGGAAACACCATCATCACCATTACCTTCACAGATGAGGAGATGGAGCCTGTCACCTTTATCGTTCCTCGCGGCATCTCCGGAAAAGATGGTGTTTCCATCAAGAACATCAGCTCCAAGATGTTAAGCGACGGAAAGAGCATCGAACTGACGATCTCCTACACCGATAGCAGTGTTGAAAACACTGTCATCTTTGTTCCTGTCTTAGAAGGAAAAGGTGTCAAGGAAGTCTTGGTCGATAAAGATGAAGACGGCAATACGACAATTCAGTTCACTTACACGGATGAGAGCAAAGGCCCTGTTATCACAATACCCAAGGGCAAGGACGGAAACGGCATTGAGAACTTTACGGTTTCCGAACCAGACAGCAAAGGAAGAATGACAATCACTGTCAGTTTCACCGATGGCACTGAAAAGACCTTTGAGATCAAAAATGGTGAAGATGGCGTCTCTGTCATGAGTATCACCTATGATGATGCAAAATCTGATGCCACTCATTATGTCCTCACCATTAAATATACCGATGGCTATACTGAGGAGGTCACGCTTGATAGACCTCGTTCTACAAGATGGTTTACCGGCACAACAACTCCGGACAATGATTCAACAGCCTCTTCCCAGGCTATTGAGGGAGACTTCTTCCTCAATCGTATCAATGGATACGTCTATCAGAAGATGTCTGATGGAAGCTGGACATTCCTCTTCGGCATGAAGGCCGATGGCGCTACCACCGGAACAGAAGTCTATCACACGGTCTTCTTCGATCCTGGACTTGGTAAGATCAATGGTAACACTGGTATTCTTATGGCCTCTGTCTTAGAGGGCAAAACAATGTCCTTATCTAACATTCCTACTCCTACCTATGAGGATCATACCTTCTTAGGCTGGTATACGGACTTAACGAATGTCAATGCAGGTCAGTTCACTGATTTGACTCCTGTTTTTTCTGACTTGAAGCTCTATGCTAAATATGGCTCGAACGCATAGAAACAAAATATGGTAAAATAATAACACTATGATATCTAAATGGAGAATCGCATCACTCATCGGCTTATGTCTAGTCAGCACATTGACGTGCGGTTTTTCATCGTGGATCTATGTTGTCAACAACAAGTTTGATGTCGGAGATATTGATGTGAATGTCGGAAAAATCATCGACAGCAGAGATATCATTCAATTGGACACTAATAAAGGCGACAATAACTCAGGTATTTCCTGTTTTGATTATTGCAAAGATGGCTTTGTCAATGATGGTGTTATCGATGTCAATGATGGATATCTGAATATCTATCTTAAATTGAACATCCAGAACATCAAAAAGGCCTATGGCAATCCGACAGATACTTCTGTATATTCATCTCTTTATTTAGGTCTTAATTTGGATTTCAATACCACTAAGAAATTCTCTTTGATTTCAGAATCTTATATCAATCCCAATACGACAAGCAAAGACTGCGGTGTTAAGGTTACTTACACTGTAGATGCTGGAACACAGGTCTTCTCCTTAGCGGGCAACAATATTATCGAGAACGGAAAATTAACCAGCTCTTATAATAGCTTCAGTTCAAAGTTCCTTTCTCAGAGCAGCTCTAATTCCTATTTCTATGTGACTTTTTCCTATTGCTTCTCTATTGATTATCAGAGCGTAGATTATCGCACTGCCATTTATCCTAATCTGCAAAACAGCTCTTTTGACTTTACTTTAGTCTGTGGAGGTTATTGATGAAACATTTTCGTTCTAAAATCCTCTTAGCGTTCTTGTTGATATTCGGATTACTTCCGATTGCTTTTTCAGATTGGATTGTTTCCGATAAGGATAACAATGTTTCCGTCAATGAATCCAGCAAGACTCCTGTCTGTTATATCAATTCCGATACAGAAGCCAATCGTTATTATGCAATCGAAAAAGCATTGCAGAAAGCAAATTCCGGAGATACTGTCTATGTCATTCCTAAGACAAATCCGACAATCAATCATGATTGTACGATCAAATCCGGTGTCACATTGACTATCGGTGGTTTGACAAAAGGCGGTTCATTTATTAAAGACAGCAATGGGAATTATAC
>CAKUXT010000076.1 GCA_934700375.1 uncultured Bacilli bacterium
TATCATCGTTTAAAGCAATACAACGTCTTATAGCAAGCGGGAAAGAGGCGGTAAGCATTCCGACATCGGATAGAAACAGCTTGAAAGTGTTTTTTGCCTTTGATACTTCAAGTGGCATCTTTAACTGTTCTGCGATATAGACTGGCAAAGCAACACCTGCATCTTTCAGCCATAGAAAACTGTTTTCGTAACGATCGAATTTCAGCTCTTTGTTCAGATAAGTGAAAATGAAACGATTATCCTGCTTGTTCAGCTGTGAAGGAATGTTGTTATAGATGGAAATCAGTTTCAGCTTTCTGTCATTTTCTTCATATTTTGAAAAATCCACCTTATATTGGTTGATAAGGCTTTGCTGAAGCTCATAAGTGTCATTGAGATTATTGGTTGATAAGAAACGATTGACAACATCAGGCATACCTCCGACCGCCAGATAATAAGAGAATACGCGCATCATATCGTTATGAATGTTCTCTAAAACAGGTGTTCTGGAAGTAAAACAGGAAGAGAGATAGTCCCAGGTTTTCTGTTTGACACCTAGTGCAAAAGAAAACTCATAGAAGTCCATTGGGAACATTCTGATCATTTCGACATATCCGACCGGCATCGATTTCAGTCCGTTGAGCTCTACGCCGAGCAAAGAACCGGAAAGCACATATCGATAGGAACCTTCATCGACCAGAAACTTGATTTTTGTGATGATTTCAGGATATAGCTGAACTTCATCAAAAAAGATGATGCTTTCTTTTTTCTTTAACGGATCAGCAGATAACAATTCAATTGTCTGAATCAGTTCTTCAGTTGTAGAACAGGCTTTTATTGTTTTCAGAAAATCTGGACTTTCGAAAAAGTTGATTTCGAAAAAGCTTTTTCTGTTATTGCGAAGTGCTTTTCTGATTGCGTAGGTTTTTCCGACCTGTCTTGCTCCATATAACAGCAAAGCTTTATTGCTTTCGCTTAACCATTTTTCTATTCTAGCATCGATATTACGTTTCATAATCAGTCCCTCTTACAACTATTATATACCACTTTGCCCCCTTTTACTATGGCTTTTAGGGGCAAAGTGCCCCGTTTTGCTTAATTCCGTTATCTTTAGATGCAGAAAGCTGCATATAAGGGAATTATTTTCTTGTTGTCTTCGAATCCGAAGTTCTTCTGCGATAGTTTGATTGCATAGGGAGGATTATAGGTATCCATATAGATTTTCAGACTTTTTGATTTTGTGTTGTCAGCAGATTTTACTTCGATTGGAATCAGTTTTCCTTCTCGCTGAATGACAAAATCGATTTTAGCACCTCTTTCCGATTCCCAATAATAAGTTCTGTATCCGTTGATGGTCAAAGAGATGTTGACATAGTTTTCGACTAGTCCGCCCTTGAAATCATTGATCTCATCGCTCATATAGAGAATATCATCTGGGATGATGTCTTTCTTTGCACAGAGGAGTCCGGTATCAGAAATATAGATTTTGAAAGAGTCGATATCGTGATAGTTTTCCAAAGGCTTTTTGATCTGTTCTGCTCTATAGACCTGTGATACGATAAAAGAGAGAGTAAGCCATTCTATCGCATTTTCGAATTCGGATGCTCTTGCACCTTTTTTGATCAGTTTATATTGAAAACGAGTGTTCTTTTTGGAAAGCTGAACGGTGATATTGTCATATGCGATTCTTGTTTTTTTGATTTCGTTCTTGGTGTTGTATTTGCTCATATCATTGAGATAGCTTAAAAGAATCATGTTCTGCAAATGCCTAATGAGAATATAATCCTTTGTCTTTGAAAATTGCATGACACATTCAGGCATGCCGCCTACAACGAGATATTGATGATAGATTTTCAAGGCTTCATCATGCAAAGCGGATGGTAAAGGGGTGTTTTCTGCAAAGGATTTTCTAATCAGATTCACCAGTTCATTTTCTCCTAGCGCCAACATAAACTCTTCTAAATCCATCGGATAAAGCGTTTTTATATCGACCTTTCCGACAGGAAAGGAGAAATGAGAGCGATTGACTGCTATTCCTAATAAACTGCCAGCGACAATCACATGATATTCAGGTGCGTTTTCATAGAAGTATTTCAAAGAGGACAGCGCTCTTTCGCAAAGCTGTATCTCATCCAATACAATCAATGTCTTTTCTTTTATGATGGATTGATTGCAGATTCTGGATAAAATCGGTATCAGATAATCAGGGCTGATGTTTTCTTTGAAGGTTTCGCATAGCCTTGGATCGGTTTCGAAATTGAAATAGGCGACGTTTTCATAATGGGTGTGACCGAATTCAAGGATGGCATAGGTTTTTCCGACTTGTCTTGCTCCTTCTAGAATCAAGGGTTTTCTGTGTTCGCTGTTTTTCCATTCTTCTAAATAGCTCATGATTTTTCGATACATAATCGATCCTCCTTCGTCGTGAATGATTCTAGTATATCATGTATTCGTGTCATTTAGTGTAATCTTTCATTGAAAATATACACTAATATACACGAATAATTCTTAATAACTAACACTAAACGACATGAATACTATATTATCGTCACAAATTCAAAATAATTTTAAGTTTGTGACGATAACTGACTTGTTTTTGGTATAATCAATTGAGGTGAATGACTATGTTGATAAAAAGAAAAGCATATCTGGAACAGATCAGAAAATATTATGATTCCAATCTGATCAAGGTGATCACTGGAATCAGAAGATGCGGGAAGAGCATCCTTCTAAATCAGATCAGGGAAGAAATCACGGAAAAGAACGGAATTGATGAGAGCCATATTATTTCCATCAATTTTGAAAATCTTCAGTTTTCAGACATCAACACCGATATGAAGCTTAACAGCTATATCCTGAAACGGATTGTCGATGATAAGAAATACTATATCTTTTTGGATGAGATTCAGCATGTCCGCCAATTTGAAAGAGTATTGGCTTCTTTGAAGGCGGCAAAGAATGTTTCTGTTTTTGTGACAGGCAGCAATTCCAAACTCCTTTCTGGAAGATTGGCTACACTTCTTGTCGGCCGTTGCAAAGAGTTTAAGATCATGCCTTTCAGTTATGAGGAAATGCTGGAATATTACAAAGACAATTCTTTGCAATTGATGAATAAGCCTTTGATGAATTATCTGCGCTTTGGCGGGATGCCACAGCGCTTTGACTATGAAAGCGAAGAGGATATCAAATCTTATCTTAAGGATATCTTTTTCGGTATTGTCGATAAAGATATCTGCAATTCTCGTTCGAAATTCGATAAAGAGAGCTTTCTGACTGTCGCCAAATACATTATCAGCAATTCCTCGAAAGAATTTTCGGCTGACAGCATTGTCGATTTCTATAATCGGAACAATACCGATAAGATATGCCGTAAAACGGTATATCGATATCTGGAAAAGCTAGAACAGGCCTGTCTGATTTCCCGTGTTCATCGATATGATATCGCAACAAAAAGAAACCTAAAATCGATAGAAAAACAATTCGTCATCGATAACGGTTTTCTTCTTGTCGCAAATGAATCCAATCAGATTCTGCCCTCTCATGCCTTAGAAAACCTTGTCTATAACGAATTGATTTATCGCGGGTATGATGTAAGAATCGGAAAGACATACAAGGGAGAGATCGACTTTGTGGCGATGAAGGATGGCAAGAAGTGTTTTATTCAGGTGTGTTATCTGCTTTCCGATGAGAAAGTCATCGATAGAGAATTCAAGGCATTTGATTCTATTAGGGATTTTTCGATGAAATACGTTCTTTCCATGGACGAGTTTGATATGTCAAAAGATGGAATCATTCATTTGAACATTGAGGATTGGCTCTTGCACAAAAAGGAACTGATTCTTAATTAATTGTCACAAATTCAAAATAATTTTAAGTTTGTGACGATAACCGACTAGAAATCGACCTTTTCAAGCCTCTTGGCTGATAGCCTGACTTCTTACTGATCATAAAAGCAAAATTCAAGTTATCTTACTTACGAACCGTAGTGTTTATGTATTGTTTATTTTATTCTTTGTCATTTCTCTCTTTTCTGTTTCTCAATCCTTTCCTAAATGTTAAAATGTTGTAGTCGGTTCAAAAGGGGATGGCTTATGGATTCATTAAATCTTCAGAGATGTTTGGATGAACTTCTTGATTTAGGAAAGAAAAACAGGCTTCTGTATTTTTCAGAGACGGGTGGGATCATCAAAACGATATCCAGTCTCTCCGCTTCTGATTTTCTATCTTCGTTATTGAACAACAAACGATTCTCGATCTTCGATCTTGATCGTTATCAGCATGCTTTGAATCTGACAAATGAGGAACTGAACAGTTCCAATAAGAGAATGGAGTTCTACTTCAAAGCAAAAGACAAGTATTTAACAGGCGCACATAAAAGCGATGAGCTTCTCCTTCTTCCAAAAAGAGCAGGGCTTTACTCCTCTTTAAAGCGCATTGCAGCAACAGCCGGTGAATCCTTAGAGGAGAGAGGCATCAATATCCTCTTTCTCACTTTCGGAAGTCTCATCTGGAACGATATCGATGAGAAAGAGGATATCACCTCTCCTCTTCTTTTAGTTCCTGTATATCTGGAAAAGAAGCAGGGAAGCAAAGACTATGAGATCATTATCAATGAGAGTGAGGATGTTCAAGTCAATACAACCCTTGCCTATAAGCTGAAACAGACCTACTCTCTCACACTCCCTTCCTTTGATCCTGACAATGACGATTACACGCTTTATATGAGGAAGGTAAAGGAAAGCATCGCTTCCTTTACCGACTGGAAGCTGAGAGATGATTCCTATATCGGGCTTTTTGCTTTTTCGAAGATCGATATGTATCACGATTTGAAAAGTCATGAGAAAGAGGCTCTTGACAACCCCGTTGTCAGAAAGCTCTTTGGCTATTCAGCAAGTGAGTGTGATTTTAAAAGTCAGAATGATGAAAAACCTGTTCTGCACAATGTCATCGATGCCGATGCTTCTCAGAACAGAGCCGTCTTAGCTTCCAAACAGGGCCAGTCCTTTGTCTTAGAGGGCCCTCCTGGAACAGGAAAGTCACAGACGATCACCAATATCATCGCTGATGCTCTTTATGATGGAAAGAGAGTTCTTTTTGTCTCGGAGAAGAAGGCTGCTCTTGATGTTGTTCTTCATAAGCTTCAGCAGGTCCATTTGGATGACTTCTGTCTCCCTCTTCACGGCAATAAGGCCAATAAGAAGGATGTGGTCAATGAGATCGGCCGTGTCTTGAGGATGAACTATTCTCTGATGACTGAAGAGGGAGAGAAGAAGCTTTCCGATCTCTTTATGGAGAATGAAAAGCTCAATCAGTACAAAGAGATATCGGGAACCTATTCTACTGATCTCTCTATGGCTTATTATCAGGTCTTGATGAAGGCATCGACCTATCAGGATATAGAATCTCCTCTTTTCCGCTTTGAAGAGATCGAAAAGAAGGATAACGCCTATCTTTCTCAAGCAAAAGGAAACCTTCTTGCTCTAGAGTCGATCGCTTCCGTTCACGGAAGAGAACTGACCGGTTATGCTTTTTATGGATTGCTTCCTGATAAATGTTCTTATGAGGAGAAGATCGATCTTCAGATCCTTATTAGAGATCTGCTTCAAAAGAAAGAGGATCTCAATAGCAAGGCAGTGACATTGATTCCTTTCATGCATACAAGAAACAGCATGAAAGGAATGAAAGAGACTCTCTCTGATATCAATACCTTAAAAGAGATGAAATTCTATAATTCCTCTTTCTTCTTGAAAGAGAACCATGAGAATCTCTCTTCTGCTTTTGCGGATGTCGAAAAGAAGATAGAAGAACGCTCTAAGAAGATCAATGCGGCTTTGGAAGTCGCTAAACCAGAGGCTTTAGAGATTGATGCTTCCTCTTTATTGGATAAGTTTGATACCTCTTATCAGACAAAAGCCCGTATCTTCAAACCCTCCTATTGGAAGAGAAAGAAGAAACTCAAAGCCTTTGCTTTGAATAAGAAGGGCTTCAATTATCAAAAGGCATTGTCTCTTGTAGAGACGCTTGCCCAGTGTCAGAGGGCAAGAGAGAATGCCTATCATTCTCTTGAGCATCTCAATTCCCTCTTATCGATAGAGACGCGTGTCAACGAAGAACACCTCTCTCTTGCAAAAGAGTCTTTTGAAAAAGCAAAAGAGATCAAAGGATCCTACTATTTTGATCAGCCGATGAACTTGAACGACTATCAGAAATTCAAAGCTGATACAGAAAGCATCACTTTGAAATCATCAGATTTTGATGACGTTGATAAGCTTCAGTCTTTCTTCGAAAAGAGCAAGCTCTCTTTCGAAGATATGACGATCATTGAGATGGAAGACAAAGCCAAAGCGATGAATGATAATTTTGATCTCTTTGATATGAATGTTCAACTGATGAAGATAATCAATAGTGCAAAAGAGGAAGGCTATTTCTCCTTTGTCTGCTCCTATCTCAATTCTGAACTGTTATTAGAGAATATTATTCCTGCTTTTGAGAAGTGCTTCTATGTACAGATGGCTCAGTACATCTTATCAAAAGAGCCCTGTCTTTCCTCTTTTGTCAGGCCCAATAATGATAGCCTTGTCAAAGACTATATCCGTGATGACAAATTATCCTTTGAGATATCACAGGCTCTCATCAAAGAGAAGTGCTCTCATCAGATACCGAAGATTTTCTCAAGACAGAACAATATTGTCTCCGCTTTCCTTTTGGAGACGACAAAGAAGAGGAATATCCCTTCAGTCCGTGCTTTGATGAACAAATACGGAAGTCTCATTCAGAAGATCAAGCCTTGCTTTATGATGTCTCCTTTGACTGTCTCATCTTTCTTAGGCGACAACATGGACTTTGACCTGATTGTCTTTGATGAGGCATCCCAGGTCTTCCCTTGGGATGCAATCGGTGCCATCTACCGCGGAAAGCAGGTCATCATTGTCGGAGACAATAAACAGATGCCGCCTACTTCTTTCTTTATGGCCGGTGTATCAGATGATGAGAATGACAACATGTCCGACAATGATATTGCCTCCTTTGAATCCATCCTTGATTTTGCAGGCTCTTTCCCGCATTATCGCCTCTTATGGCACTACAGAAGCAAAAACGAGGACCTTATCTCCTTCTCCAACAACCACTTCTATCACTCCTCTCTTATCACCTTCCCTTCCGCATTGATGAAGAAGGAAGGGTTCGGTGTTGACTTCTACTATGTCGACCATGGTATCTATAACAGAAAATACCGATATAACGAGGAAGAGGCCAAGAAGATCGTCGATCTGATTGAACAGGATAGAATGCTCTATCCTGATCAATCCTTAGGTGTCGTCTGTATGAATATCTCTCAGCAGGAACGCATTCAGTCTCTTTTGGAAGAGCGATGTGCGCTCAATCCTGATCTGAATGACAGTCTCTCTATGGAGACAAAAGAGCCACTGTTCATCAAGAACCTTGAGACTGTTCAAGGCGATGAGAGAGATAGGATCATCCTCTCCATCGGCTATGGAAAGGATGATGAAGGTAAGCTTTATCATAACTTCGGTCCTTTGAATCGACTCGGCGGAGAGAGAAGACTTAATGTCGCTATCACCAGAGCCAAATACAATGTTCAGGTCGTCTCTTCGATTCACTCCTACGATATCAAAGAGGATCGAATCAGCTCTGTCGGTCCGAAGCTTCTGAAAGATTATCTCGATTATGCAGAAAGAGGAGAACCATTGCCAGTCAAGGAGGAAGTCTTGACTGGCAATAAATCCTCTCTCTTAGTTGATATCCTTGCCTCTTTCTTAGAAAAATACGGATATCAGGTGAAGAAGAACTTAGGATGTTCCGGTTATCCGATTGATCTTGCTGTTGTCAATCCAGACCATGAGAACGAATATATCCTTGCGATTGAGTTTGATGGATACAATTATCATTCCGTCTCTTCTACAAGAGACAGAGAGAGGCTTAGAAAGCAGATTCTGAAGGCGCAGGGATGGCATTATTATCGTATCTGGTGTACAGACTTCTTCCTCAACAGAAGAAGCGAAGAGCTTCGTCTATTGAAGACGTTAAGAGAGATTGAATCCGGAAATGTTTCTGAGAATGAAGAAAATCAGGAAACCTTCTGCTTTGAAAGAAAGGAAGAGAAGATTCCTGAGAACATCGAATCCTATTTCCGCATGTTTGCTCCTTTCCCAAGCGTTGTTGCTTTAGAACAGGTTCCGCCCTCTGATGCTTATCAGATCAATAAGATTCTCGATTCCAAAATCGAGAATCTCATCACATATGAACAGCCGATCTGTAAGACAAGACTTCTAAGATTCCTTGCTGCTTTGACGGGAAGAAAGGCTGTGACTGCAACGATTACGGATGCTTTCAAGGATGTGATGTCTAAGTCATGGCATTATAGAATCAGACAGTGGAGTGACTGTAATTCAACGTACTATTGGATGGATGACTGCAATGATTTCTCATTACGTATTGGTAATCAGAGAAGTATTGAAGAGATACCGGGTGTTGAGATCAAAAACGGTTTATTGAAGCTTGTTGAATTACAGACTTTGCTTTCTGTTGATGATTTATATCATTCTTTTTGCTATCTTATTGGTTACAGGAAAGTATCTCATGATATGAGTGTCAGATTGGATACTTATCTGACTGAACTGATTGATGAGGGTAAGATTTCTGTCGATAGTGAGAAGTATGTGTGCGTAAAGAAATGAGTTAAAACCAGTGCTCTGGTTATGATTTTTCTGTCCTAATGCCTCTTTATGTTATCGTTACAAAGTGGCTTCTTTGTAACCCTTAATTTTTGGTTGCCCTTTGGTTTGTTTGACATCTGTTTTCCAGCGGACTAAGATTGACCTAATAAGGGGGATTTCGTGTGGATACATAAATGTATCCAACAAAACAAAACTTATGAACAAGAAAATAGTCACATTATTATGTTCTCTCTTTCTCCTCTCAGGCTGTTCCGGCCTCTTCGAAAGCGGAAAAACAGATGATATCTCATCCGTCACGGATGATGAAGGAAAGATATCAGAGCCTAGTCATTACTCATAGGATTTGTCCCTTTTAAACCGCGGTTTGGCACAATTTTCATTATTTTCTTGCTTTTGTATT
>CAKUXT010000077.1 GCA_934700375.1 uncultured Bacilli bacterium
GAATCTAGGAATGCTTTATTCTCCTTATCTTCTTTCTATGCAGTATGCCAGATGCTATCCTAACCACATCTCTTATCTTTCTGTCGTCTGCCATACGCTTCGTCTTTCTTATTCAGCCTTCAAGAAATTATTGGAACAGATCAAGACTTTCCCTCGCGCCTGTTCTATCTACAAGAAATAGGAGACCACTATGGTGAAATATGCTTTTTCCGCAACGGCCAAAAGTCAAAAGGTATTGGAAGTCTATGTGAACAAGGATTTCTGCTCTCAGAAGCTTGTTAAGTTTTTCCTGTATATTGACGGAAAGAAAGCTTACCAGCTCAACTCCGTCTCACAAAGCGAATCGAATTCATCCTTTATCTATACGTTCATGCTGAAGGATTCTCCTTTCATCGTCGGCAAGAAATACGAGATTCTGACAGAGCAGAATTATTTCATCCCTGTCGATATCTCCTTCCTTGCGATGGATGAGGCGTTTGAAAAGAAGTTCCGTTTTGATGGCGAATTAGGTGCTATCTACAGCAAAGGAAAGACAGTCTTCCGTGTCTTCTCTCCTTTTGCGACAAGAGTCATCCTTGTTCTTGAAAGAAAAGATGGAAAAGAGGAAGAAACCTTTATTATGCATAGAGACAATGATACTGGTGTTTATGAAGCCGAAGTATCAGGTGATCTTGATGAAGCAAAATATATCTTTGAATGCGAGATTTTCTCCCACATCTATAAAGTCGTCGATCCTTACGCCTATGCCCTCTCTTCCAATTCGAGAAAGGGATATGTCGTCAATCCTGATAGGGTGAAGGAGATTAAGACCAATCGCTGTTCTCTTCCTGTGTTTGACGATGTGACAAAAGCAATCGTCTATGAATGCTCTGTCAGAGATATGACCTCCCTTACCGGAAGAGCCGACAGCGGCACTTATGATGCTTTGACTTTGGATGGGCTCAGAAGCAAAGAAGGAATGCCTGTGGGCATGAGTTATCTTTCCTCTTTAGGATTGAGCCATGTTCAGCTTCTTCCTGTGCTTGATTTCCAGACTATCAATGACGATAACCCCAAAGGCAGCTACAACTGGGGCTATGATCCGATGTTCTTCTTCGCTCCGGAAGGTAGCTACAGCAAGAATCCCGATGATCCTTACAATCGTGTCCTGGCTTTGAGAAAGCTTGTCTCCACCTTCCATAAGAACGGCCTGAGAGTCAATCTCGATGTCGTCTATAACCATGTCTATTCCGAAAGGTTCAATTCCCTTTCCGTTCTTGTTCCTAAATATTACTTCCGCCACAATCAGGATGGCAGTCTCAGCAACGGAACAGGATGCGGAAACGATTTCGAGTCCAGAAACTATATGGCGAGAAAACTCATCATCGACTCTCTTCTTCACGCTCTTGATTTCTATGATGTCGATGGTTTCCGTTTCGACCTGATGGGCATCCTTGATGTCGATACAATCAATCTCGGCTATGAGGCCTGCAAGAAAGTGAGAAGCGACATCATGTTCTATGGAGAGGGCTGGGATATGTGGACTCCTCTTCCCGCTGACAAGAAAGCCAGCTCCTTCAATTCCGCCAAGATGCCGGGCGTCGCTTTCTTCAACGACCGCTTCCGCGACATCGTCAAAGGAAAGAGCAACACTTCTGAATTGTCTGTCAAAGGCTATCTTTTAGGAGATGGCTATTATATCGACGGATTCAAGCATGTTATGATGGGCTCTTGCTATCCGCTCGCTTTTGCCCCGATGCTCTCCTCTTATCGCCAGTCTGTCAACTATGTCGAATGCCATGACAACAATACCCTCTATGATAAAATCAAAGTTGCCTGCCCTGATGAGACAGATGCGGAAGTCTATAAGCGCATCAAGATGATTCTTGTCGCTGTCCTTTTTGCTTCCGGCATTCCTTTCTTCCATGAGGGACAGGAGATCGGCCATTCCAAAAACGGAAAGCCTAACACCTACAACACAGGCGATAAGGACAACGGATTCGATTATCAGCTTCTCAGCGAAAGAAAAGAACTTTATCATTTCTTCATTGAGGCAATCGCCCTGAAAAAGAAATTCATCGCTCTTATGAAAGACAACTACCTCGATCTTCCTTCCCATATGTCTTTTGTCAATCTGGCAAACGGCGCTTTGAGGATCGATTATGAGGCCAGCGATTCCATCGTTTCCTTTGTCTACAATCCGACGAATGATTCGATCATGTGTGATTTCGAAGACTATGTCCGTTTAGTCTTCAATGATACCGGTTCTGTCGAGGACAGCGAATTCTTCATCCGTCTTGCTATCATCCCCACAAAGACCGTATCCGTGTTTTTAAAGAAGAAGGCAGGTGCTCTGTCTTCCTGGAAGGAGAATGAAAAATGATCAAATGGGCTCGTTTAGTCGCCTCTTCCGGTGTGACTGTTCTTCACGCTCACTGCACTTTGAAGAGATACAAGAAGCACAGCGACAAACATCCTTTGAATGAAAGAATCAAAAAGCTTCATCATTACTGCAAGAAGCTTTGCGATGGCGGCCTTCGCGTCCGCTTCATCATCAAAGGAGAGGAAAACATTCCTCAAGGCCAGACGCTCTTCATCGGAAACCATTGCTCTTTGATCGATCCGGTTCTCTTCTATGCTTTGATCGATAAACCCTCTACCGTCGTCGCCAAGAAGGAAATCAAGAAGATGCCTTTCATCGGCGATATCGTCAAGAGCGTCGATGGCTTCTTCCTCGATAGAGGAAACCCAAGAAAAGAACTGAAGACCTTTATCGATATCAACAAGAAACTGGAAGCGGACAAAAATCTTTCCATTCTGATCTATCCGGAAGGAACAAGAAGCAAGGCACCTGATTTCCCGCTTCTTCCTTTCCATCCTGGAACTTTCAAAGTAGCGACAAGAAGAGGATTGCCCATTGTTCCTATCTGCCTTTGCCACACTGACAGAATCCTTAATCAGCGCTTCCATTATCACGTCTATCCGATTCAGGTCAGCATTCTTAAACCAGTGACAAAAGAAGAGTATGAGAATATGACAGGAGAGGAGCTCTCTATTATGCTCCATCAGCGCATGGAAGAAGAAATCGCTTCGATGAGAGAAAACGACGCAAAGCTGATTCAACAGTGGAATCACTACTCTGACAAGAAGATGGAAAAGGTCTTTTCTTATCGCAAATAGACGGATTTTCAGCATTATGCCGTCCTTTGCTTAATAAGGGCGGTTTTCTTTTGAACTTCTGTTTTCAAAGATATTTTAAGCTTTTCCTCTTTGAAAACATGAACAAGTCTTTTTGATTTGTTCATGTATTTTTCTACGCTCAAAATATTTAATATTTTCTGCCTGTTTTGTTGTATTGAAAACCCTTTATAGTTTATAATTTTATATAGTTGTAATTTATATAAAAGGTGGATAGATTTTGAACAGATTATTTGACAAAGTTCCTGAAGAGCTATTCTCGCCTCTATCCAGGAAATACAAAGCCGTTTATGCTTTTTCCTTAGTTTCTCTCTACCACATGCTGCGTTTATATCACACGGATATCAAAAGGGCTGATTATGTCGCGTTTCTGAAATCGCAGGGTCAGGAGATGATGAATCTCTTTTCTGTGGAAACAGATAGGCTCGATGACAAATCCGATTCGGAGCAGGTGGAACTTCCTATCTCTACAGGCGACAAAGATGATGCCGCTGTTTTGAGTGACAAAGTCAATTATGTCGTCAGAAAACTTGCTAAGTGCGGATGGTATATCGTCTCCAAGGATCCCAAAGACAACATCGAATATATCTACATCCCCGCTTATTCGATTCAGTTCATCAAACTGCTCAATGAGCTCACAAGCGATGCAGGCTCTTATCTGCCGCTTGTCCATCAGACTTACTCGGAATTGAAACTGGAAGATGAAAAAGAGGACGATTACATGTATCGTTCTTTGATCAACGCCAAGAACAATGCCGATTCTTTGGAGATGTCTGTCACATTGTTAAGACAGCAGATCTTAGTCTTCGGAAACAGATTGACGCATGTCCTTGATCCGAATGTCGCCTTGAAGCAGCACTTTGATGAATATCGTGTCGATATCGCTGAAAAGTACTATCATCCGATGAAGACGTTCGACTCCTTGGGCCTTTATGCCCAGCCGACGATCGCCATTCTCAACAGATGGCTCCACTCCGAGAGAATTCTTACTCTCATCGCCAAAGAGGCAAAGACGGAAGCCGTCAACAGAAAAAAAGACATCGCCACTGTCACAGCCGAGGTCATCGGCCTGATCCAGTCTGTCATCGATACGCTTTCCCATCTCGCTTCCTCATTCAATGAGATCGATAACGCCAACGCAAACTATACCGAAGCTGTCCAGAAAAAGATCAACTATCTTTCCGCTACGGATAAGACCGTCAAAGGAAAGGTCGACAGAATCATTCTTGCCCTTTCTCAGGAAATCAGCAAGAATCCTGCCCTCAGCTATGATGAATTGCCGTTCTTGAAAGAGACGAGCTCTTCCGTCATGCTCTTCCGCCAGGGATGTCTTGATTCTCAGTCTATGACTATGCCTTTCAGAAGAGGCAAGATCGAAGAAGAGAGCGAACCGCTTGTTTTGGATGACGATCTCTTCCCGGATGAGACAGCGCAGCTTCTCAATGACACGCTCAACAGCGAAGTCAGCCGTTTCTCCGATCACGCTGTCGAGGAGTTCCTTGAAAGCAACATGCAGGGAAGAAACGAAATCCTGACAAATGAGATTGATATCGAAGATACCGATGGCTTGGTCCTGACTATCTTCGCCATTCTGAAATCCGTGTTAGGCGTTCTTCCTTACAAAGCCGAAAAAGTCGAAGAACGTGTCGATCATGCAGGCTATTACATGCCTTTATATCGTTTGACCAAGAAGGGAGGAAAGAAGAATGTTTCAAGAAGAATTTGAAAAAATGTCAAGAAGCGATAGAGAACTTTTCGCCGAAACCGTGAACGACCTTCTCTATCAGTGCTATATCGTCAGAAAGAGCTATGACAGAAAGACCAAGATGTTCCGTACCGATCCTGGATATCTTTTCATCGAGCGCTATTATTCTGTGATTGAAGATTATCTCTCCTACATGGATATGCAGGTCAGCAAAAACGATGATGATGGTGTTGTCTTTGTTACCTCAGGTGCTGAGAGAAACCATTATCGTTTCGATCCGACGACAACGCTTGTCGTCTATGCCTTGCGTTCCTATTATGAAGGCGCCATCGAAAAGGCTCCGCAGGAGACAGAGGTCCTTATGACCAATGTCACGATGAACTCTCTTGTCACACAGATGGGCTTATCCAATCTCAGCAAGAGACTCTCGCCGACAACGATTGCCTCTGCCCTTCGTCTTCTCGATTCGTTCAACATCGTCACAAGAGCAAACAACAACTACGGCGATCCTTCCTATTCCTTCTTCATTCTCCCCACTATCCGCTATGTCATTTCCAGCGAAAAGCTCAACGCTCTCTATTCGATGCTTACTGCTCCGAAGGAAGAGACTTCTTCCTCTCCTTCCCTCTTCGATCTTAGCAAAGAAGGAGGAAATGAATAATGAAAAGCATTACCAAACTCCGTTTGATCAACTGGCATTATTTCTGCAATATCACGACCGATATCAAGAACATCACCTTCCTTACCGGTCCTAATGGTACTGGTAAATCCACTATCATCGATGCTTTGCAGATTGTCATTCTCGGTACTACAAGACCGGATAACTTCAACAAAGCAGCCAATGAAAAGGGAAGAAGCGGCCGTAACCTCATCTCCTATCTCCGCGGTCAGACCGGCGTCAAGGACGATAACTCCGTCATCGTTCTCCGTGAAGGTACCTTCACTTCCTATATTGCCATTGAAATCTATGACGATGTGAAGAAGAGCTATTTCACAATCGGCGCCTGCTTTGATGTCGATTCTTCCGATCGTATCGATAAGCATTATTTCTATCTCGACTCTCAGTTCCCTGAAAACAACTTCACCCTCTCCATGGAGAAGAACAAGAGCCGTCCGATGAATTACAAGGAACTCTCTTCTTATGTGAGAGAGGAATACAAGCCCAATCACTTCCGTTTCTTTGATACGGATACTGAATATCAGGGATTCATCAAGGTTGCTTTCGGAAACCTTCCTGACAAGTATTTCATGCTGTTCAAGAAGGCTGTTTCCTTTGCTCCTATCTCCAACATCTCCTCCTTCATCACCGAATACATCTGTGATGCCGATCTCAATGTCGATATCACACCGATGCAGAAGAATATCGAACAGTACAAGATCCTTGAAAACGAGGCTAAGAATCTGAAGACCAAGGTCGATGCCTTGACGCAGATTCACAATACATTCGAAGAGCTGACCACCTTCATCAAGAGAAGCGACATGCTCAACTATGTCACTGCCCGTGTCAGCTATGAAGAGAACAAGAAGAGATTGGATAACTTCAATGAAAGACTGAAGAAGGACAATGATCGCCTTATGATCATTTCCGATACCATCAAGAGATTCGATTCTCAGCTTGACGATCTCAATGCTGACTTAAATTCCTACAATGCAAAAGTCCTTCAGAGCGACAACTATTCCTTGACCGAAAAGCTCATGATGAAGAAGGAGAACATCTTAAAACAGATCACTTCCATTCAGATGCAGGTCGCGGAAGTCTCCAGAACTTTGTCCCAGTATGCTTCTTCCTATAAGTCTGTCTGTTCTTCCTTTGTCAGCTACTACAAGGATTTCAATCCCGAAAGACTTGGAAGCAACATTCAGGAACAGTTTGCTGAACTCTTTGAGACAGCGACAAACATCGTTTATGAAGCGGAGAGCTTAGCTGCTTCTTTGAGCGATGGAACAGTCGATTTTGAAGCGGTCAACCTCTTCAGAACCGATATGGAGACGCTGAGAAATCAGGCTCTTGACGTCAAGAGTCTCATCAATCGTGAACTCTATAATGTCTCCGAACAGCTTCAGACGCTTCAGAGCGACTTAAGAGCCGTCAATCAGGGCCAGAAGCCTTTCGATAAATTAGGACCTGCTTACAACGAGATCAGAAGAGGGCTTGAGACACAGCTCAAGGCCAGACATTCCGATGCCTATGTCCGCATCTACTGCGACCTAGTCGATGTCAATGATCCGGAGTGGACCTTGGCTTTGGAAGCTGTTCTCTTCTCTCAGAAGTTCAACTTCTTTGTCAACCCGCTCTACTATGAAGAAGCCAACAGAATCCTGAAGGAACTCACTTCTTCTTACAATTATTATCGTGTCTCTTTGGTTGATACCGATAGACTTTTAAGAGCAGGAATCGTCGCCAACGATGATTCTGTCGCTCACCTCATCGATACAAAGGATGAGGCAGCAAGAGTCTATACCGATTACCTTTTGGGCCGCATCAAGAAATGCCGCACCTTCGACGAGGCAAGAAATTCGGGCTCCGGTCTTCTTTCCGACTGCACCGGATACCGCAACTTCGCAACCTGGTATCTGAACAAAGGCTCTGCAAGAGTCTTCTATCTCGGAACCGTGGTCTCCAATTCCACCAAGGCCTTATCGAGCGAAGATTATCAGAAGATCAACAAGACCTACGCCCTTTTAAGCGATGCGCTCAATCGTGTCAATGACCTTGTCACACTCTCCATCATGTCTCAGTCTGAATGCTCTACCTATCAATCTGACATCAAGAGAATGGAAGACATCGCCGGACTTCAGAAGGATGTCCTCTCTGTCGAGAACGAGATGAAATCCGTCTCCAGAGGTGACATGTCTGCTATTCAGGCCAAGATCGAAGAGCTCACCGCTCAGATCAAGGACATCCAGCAGCAGAGAACGGATATCCTGACTGAAAGAGGTCAGATCATCGCTGATACACAGCGTCTCAATTCAGAAGAGATTCCTTCTATTGAGGCCAATATCGCAGACTGCAGAAAGCAGCTCGATACCTTCGATAGCGACAGCGTCAATCACGAGTATGAGCCCTTCTTCAGCAAACTTCTTGATGAACAGCACCTCACGCTTGCACAGATCCGTCAGGAAGCCATGAGAGAATCCATCCAGACTTCCGGAAAGATCACAAGAGACAAGGCCGCTCTCATCAGAATGAGAGATACCTATTGCAGCCTCTACCGCCTCAATTATGATGTCCAGAACGAAAAGTCCAATGCGGAGTTCGACCGCGAGTTAGAGAACATCTCTCAGGTCATGCTTCCGGACTATGAAGCCAAGATCAAGAAGGCTCATGAAGACTCCATCCGTGAATTCAAGGATGACTTCATCTATAAGCTCAGAACTGCTATCGAAACAGTCCGCGCTCAGATCGATGAGCTCAATCACGCACTTGAGGATTCTCACTTCGGACGTGACTCCTATCAGTTCATCGTCTCTCCTAACAAGACCTATCAGCAGTATTACGACATGATCATGGATCCTCTCCTTCTTCGTGTCGGCGATGCTGAGAACCTCTTCATGGAGAAGTACAAGAGCACAATGGACGATCTCTTCAACCTCATCTCCTCTTCCACCTCCGCCACCGGCGAACAGAGAGAACAGATCATCCGCAACGTCGAAACGTATACTACTTATACTACTTATATCGTCTTCGACCTTATCGTCACCCGTGGTCTTGAAGGCAACCAGTACACCTTCTCCCTCGGCCGTTCCTTCAACTCTCAGTCAGGCGGTGAGACACAGACTCCGTTCTACATCGCAATTCTTGCTTCCTTTGCACAGCTTTGCCGTGTGAACAACAACGCAGACAACAATACGCTTCGTCTTGTCATCTTCGATGAAGCTTTCTCCAAGATGGATGCTGCCCGTATCAGACAGAGCACAGACTTGCTCCGTGACTTTGGTCTTCAGGCAATTCTCTCCACACCTAGCGAAAAGCTCAGAGACCTTGTCTCCTATGTCGATCTTGTCCTTGTCACGATGCACGATGATAAGAGAAAGAAATCTTATAT
>CAKUXT010000078.1 GCA_934700375.1 uncultured Bacilli bacterium
CACAGGAAGAGATCAGAACGCTACAGAAAGAGATCGGATTCGAATACATCAAGCTGCACTCCGTCTTTGATGATGACCTGATGGTTGTGACAAAACAGGACGGAAAACTGGTATTCAACTTCACTTTCATCGATCAGGCCTATGATTTCCTCCTCTCTGTCAACCTCAAGCCTCTTGTTCAGCTCTCCTTTATGCCAAAAGCGTTGGCGAGCAAATCCTCTCATTCGATCTTCTTAGGAAAAACGATCATCGGTTATCCAAAAGATATCAATGAATGGAACAAGCTTTGCTCTAGTTTCCTTCTCCATCTGATCAATCGATATGGTAAAAAGGTTGTCGAATCCTTCCTCTTCTCTGTATGGAATGAACCGGCATCCAGCAATCATCTTTTCGGAACGAAGGATGAAGAGTATTATTCCTTATATAAGAATACGTATTACACCTTAAAGAACATCAATAAGAAAATACGATTCGGAGGACCGGCCTCTTTCTCCACCTACGGAAAGAAAGATGAATGGTTATTCAACTTCCTCTCTTTTTCCAAGAAAGAGAATATCGTTCCTGATTTCATCACCATCCATTATTATGATATCGACTTATCCTGGATGTACGATCCAATGGAAGTAGAAAAAGACATCCCGAACAGAATCTATCTTTCACCGGATGAGAACAGCTTTGAAAGCTTCCTCATCCAGATGAAAGGAAAGCTGAAAGAGATGGGAATCTCTTCTCCTTTATATATTACTGAATGGAACAATACTGTCTCTCATAAAGATCTTCTATCCGATACAACATTCAAAAGTGCCTATATTGTCAAAAACCTTTTAGAGACAAACAATATGGTTTCTGCCTGTTCCTATTGGTCATTGACAGATGATATCGATGAGAACATCCTTCCGAAAGAACATTTCCATGGCGGTTTAGGATTATTCACCTACTATGGTGTCAAAAAGCCATCCTATTATGCCTATCTCTTATTGAAAAAATTAGGAAACACCATATTGAAAAAAGGGAACGGATATTATGTGACAAAGACAGAAGATGATGAAATCAGGATTCTCTTCTACTACTATGTTCCTTATAATTATGAGTATTCAAGGCAGATGGATTATCAGATCAACATGAAGAGCAGAGATGCCTTCTTCAAAGACAAAGAGAGTAAAGCTTTCCAGATTCATCTGAAAGAATTCGAAGGCGAATACCTTGAAACAAGAACGGAGTTATCATCTGAATCCGGCTCTGCCTATGATGTAGCAATCAGAAGCGGAACCTCCTCCCTGGATATCATGGATATCGATTATCTGAAAACAGTATCGATACCGCATATGACATTCAATGATATCAAGCTGAAAGGAGATGACTACATCTCCTATGAGCTGAAACCATTGGAAGTTCTGTTTGTCACATTGAAAAAGAAAGAGAAATGAAAAGGAGAAAACAAATGAAGCACAACGAAATCAAGATCATCTTCTCAGACATCGATGGAACACTGTTAAACAGTGTTCACAGAATCGATAAGAAAACAGAAGAAGCCATCAAAAAGCTTCAGGAAAAAGGAGTCTGTTTTGTTCTCTCCTCGTCCCGCGGTCCTATCGCGATTGAACCGATTCTAAAAAGATATCAGTTCAATTGTCCGATGGTCGCTTACGGCGGTGCATTGATCTTAGATGAAGACAGAAACGTCTTGTACGAAAATGGATTCAGAAAAGAAGAAGCAAATGAAGTAGTTCAGTTCTTAGAAGAAAAGAAGTTCCCATTGTCATACAACATCTATACAAAAGACAATTGGTATGTAAAAGAAAGAGATGTCAGAATCAGAAACGAAGAAGATATCGTCGAAGCAATAGCCAGCATCGGAACAATCGATTCTGTAAAAGATGATGAGATAGTCGATAAGCTTCTTCTGATGTGTGACAAAGACAAGATTCTCAACATCGAAAAAGCATTGAAAGAAAGATTCCCAGGATTATCGATAGCCAAGTCTTCCAATATTCTGATCGAAGTCAACAAAGGCGGAATCAACAAAGCTGAATCCGTCAAACGATTCATGAAGATGAAAAACATCGATCAGGAAAACAGCATGGCTTTTGGCGATAACTACAATGACAAAGAGATGCTTGAATGTGTCATGTATCCTGTCTTGATGAACAATGCTCCTGATGAATTGAAGAAGCAGTTCTCCTATATCACGGATGACAACAACCATGACGGCATTGAAAAAGCATTGAAGGATTTTGAAATCATCTAATCCTTCAGTTCAAAACTGGTAACACGAAGAAAACGGATTTGTTGAGGTGCATCTGGATTTTCCTTATAGAATTCGTTTTCTTTTTCTTTGTCCGGCGAAAAAGAGACTGAGAATACCTTTCCGTCAGACAGATCAAATTCATAGATCCAGATACCGGATCCTACATCTCGCTGTGGTTTTCCTAAATAAGAGACAACATCGTCTAGACTCATATCTTTTACGATCTTTTTTGTATCTTCTTCAGTAGGCAAATTCTTTTTGCTTTCATCGATCCAAATATCACCATTTGCTTTTGAAAGTGTCTGAACATCAGTACTGACATATAGATTGTCATGCCTTGTCAGAAACAAACGATAAACGCAGTAGTCGTCATCTTTTGTATAATCCAAAGACAGCGGTTCTTCTAATCCTAAAAACGTTGGCATTCCAATAGTTTTGACTATCTTTTCTAAAGAAGTATATTTATTCAGATTGAGGATTTTATCTTTATCGAATTCAACTATCGGATAGTCTTTGATTTCTTTCACCTTTTTAGAATCATCGACTGCTGCAATATAATTCTTGTCTTCTCCGGTTATCAATAACTGATTATCAAAAGAGATGACATTCTTTTTATCAAACACCTGATAGACATCATCAATAGATGCTCCTATTGAAACAGGTAATTTTGAGTTATCACAAGAAACAAGGCCAAGAAGTACAACAAGACAAACAAACGATTTACGCAATGTTTTGACTGACATACATGTTCCTCCGATTGATAAAGAATACAATCAGCAAGAAGATAGTTTCAAAGATTCCTTACCTGCCAATAATATATCATTGTAAAAAAGACATAGCAAACTTTTTTTACATACAGCCAAGTATATTATTTGCACTCTTTGACTTTTTCAATCATCAATAAAGCACTGGCATCGCTTGCCATTCTGAAATCACCGCGAGGAGAAAGTGTGACACTTCCTACCTTGACACCATCAGGAAGGCAGCTTCTCTTGAACTGCTGCGTATAGAAGCGTTGATAGAAACGAACGAGTGCTTCTTTGATTTCTTCCGTTTTCAGTTCAGGATAAGCGACAAGAGCAAGTGTAATGATCTTACTCGGCTCGAATCCATAGCGAAGAACATAGTAGAGGAAGAAATCATTCAGATCATACTTTCCGATTCTGTCCTCTGTTTTCTGTTTGATCTCTCCGTTTTCATTCGGAGTCAGTTCAGGAGAGATCGGAGTAGAGAGGATGCTCAATAAGGTAGCCTTCAGTTTTTCATCGCTCAAGTAATTGGCATATGCTTCAACGATATACTTGACCAGTGTCTTAGGGACAGAATAATTGACACCATACATCGACATATGATCGCCGTTATAGGTACACCAACCTAAAGCGAGTTCGCTCAAGTCACCAGTGCCGACAACAAGGCCGTGCATCATATTGGCTAAGTCCATGAGAACATAGGTGCGATATCTTGCCTGTGCATTCTCATAGGTGACATCATCTTTGCCGTTATAGCTTAAAGAATGACCGATATCCTCTAAATGATCTTTGACTGTTCTCGTGATTTCAATCTCTTTTCTCTCATCGGCTAAAAGGTTTAATAACGATACTGCATTTTCATAAGTGATAGAGGAAGTGTTTCCAGTATTAGGCATCGTTACACCAATGATATGAATACTCGGCATAATCTTCTTTGCTTCTTTAGCAACTAATAAGGCAAGAGTAGAATCCAATCCACCGGATATACCGATGACAAGATTCTCAAGTCCGGTCTTTTTCACTCTGGTAGCTAAGCCATGAGCCTGAATGGATAAGATTTCAAGACAGCGGTTCTTTCTCTCTTCCTCACCTGATGGTACAAAGGGATAAGGAGAGACAAAGTAATCATCATCTTTAAGCTGTTCTGCTTTTTCTATGACAGTCTCTTTTTCAAAATAAGAAGGAAGAGAAAGAGAAATGATGCGATAGTCTTTATCGTTTCTGTTTTCAAAAGTCGTCTGATGGAGACGATTGTATTCAATTTTGTCCAAATCGATGATTCCGTTTAACACACTGGGAAAGCTTGTATATTTGCATTCGCTCAGTATCGTTCCATTCTCTGCAATCATCGAATGGCCGGAGAAGACTAAATCCGTACTGCTTTCATCGTTTCCGGAAGAGCAGTAAAGATAAGCAGAATAGGTTGTAGCCGATTGAATCGACACTAAGTTTCTTCTGTATTCGGATTTCTGAATGGTCTCATCGCTGGCTGAAAGATTGAGAATGATATTGGCACCTGCTAAAGCCATATGGGTGCTAGGTTTATCCATCACCCAAAGGTCTTCACAGATTTCAGCACCGATTAAGGCGATGCTGTTTTTGTCTTTGATCAGAATATCAGTTCCAAAGGGAATCTCTTCTTTATCGATTTCAATCACATCGTTCTTGATTTCTTTTCCGGAAGCAAACCATCTCGCTTCATAGAATTCACCATAGTTCGGAATATAGGATTTAGGAACAACAGCAATCACTTTTCCTCTATGAAGAAAGACTGCGCAGTTATAGAGTTTGTTTTCTTTTCTTAATGGTGCACCTAAAACAATGAGGGTTTCTCTTTCTTTTGTTTCCTCTTTGATATGACTGATTGCCTTTTCCACTTCGTTTAAGATAGGAAGCTGAAAAAAGAGATCCTGAGAAGTATATCCAGTCAAAGATAACTCAGGAAGAAGAGCAATAGCAGTGTTTTCTTTAAGTGTATCAATCAAAGCCAGTATTTCTTTTGTGTTATATCTGACATCGCTCACTCTCATACTCGGTATCAGAAGCGATACTTTCATCATATTGTTCATCTCACTATCCTCCTTATATCTTCAAAGACTTCAATAGGTACAAGCTCTTTGATTTTCTCTTCATTCTCGTCGAAGTCCTTCATCAGTCTTCTCACCTCTGAGGATGAGATATTCTGATAATTTCCTTTCGGATCATAAATCATGAATTTCTCTTTTCTTTCTTTCAGATAAGAATCTGAATCAAGAATGTTTTCAATATCATCATGATTTCTCCTGATGATCAGAAGAGAGAACTCATCGAGTATCTCATCGATATACATCCATTTTGTTTTTAGATCTTTAAGCCAATCAGAACCGATCATCAATGTCAGATCATATCCTTCTTCTTTCAGCTTCTTCATTGTCAGATAGGTCCTAGGCTGATCCTTTTCTTTGATCTCAATGTCGCTCACATCCATGAAAGGATGAGAAGAAGCGACATGAAGAAGCATCTCATATCTCTCTTTTTCGGTAAAGGAAAAGTCTTTCGCTTCAATCCCAAGGATATATTTTGATTTTGTCGGAACAAAAAGAACCTTTTCAAAACCAAAAGCCTCCTTCACTTCTTCAGCGAGGTGAAGGTGTGCATTTGTCATCGGATTGAAAGCACCACCGAAAAAGAGAGTCTTCATCAAAGATTTCCTCCGTGAAGTTTCTCGTACATCTCTTCTCTTAACTGATAGAGCTTTTCGCTGAGATTGACATAGTGGACATGAGGCATCTCTTTTCTCAGTTCACTCTCCCAGACATGATTCTCAAGCTGATCTTTGATATATGCTTTCTTCTCTTTGATAGAGGGAAGATCAATGACAAGTTTTCCATCGACAAGATAAGGAACAAGAAGTTTTTCGACTCTTGTCGGTGTCAGAATACGATAGGTTCTGAAATCATCTCTATCGAGGTTATATACTTTGATCGGCTTATTCGCTTCGATGACTTCATCATCAAGACAGATGACATCGCACTGTCCTTTGTCCTCTTCATCAAAGAAACGGTAGGCCATCAGCTTACCAGGAATGATGGCTTTGGAGGAGGATTCAGAACACTTCATCTTCGGCGTATAGCTTCCGTCTTTCTCTTTGACAGCGACCAATTTATAAACACCGCCGAAGACAGGATCCGTTCTGGATGTGATCAGATTCTCTCCGACACCATAGCTGTCAAAATGAGCATCTTCATAGATTTCCATATTTGCCATCTTTGTCTCATCAAGAGAATTGCTGGCAACCAGTTTGATGTAGGATTTGCCTGCTTTATCCAACGCTTTTCTCAGTCTCTTATAGCTTCTTGCTAAATCGCCGGAATCGATTCTGGCCGATTTGACTCTCTTAGAAGGATCATCAGGATACTTTTTGATGAGCTCATCATCAACCTTGATAAGGTTGACCAATCCTGATTCAAAAACGTTATAAGTATCCAGTAACAGAGAGACACTGTTAGGATAGGTTTCCGCATAGGCTCTGAAGGCGCTCAATTCATCAGGGAAGAACTCGATGAAGGAATGAGCGATCGTTCCGACCGCTTTCACATCTTCGCCGTATTTCATCTCGGCAAGACAGTTTGCAGTAGCGATGCATCCGCCTAAGACTGCAGCATAGGCGCCATCGTTCCCAGCGCTTTCACCTTGTGCACGGCGTGTTCCGAATTCCATGACCTGTCTTTCATGATGGGTGGCAAGACCAGAAACTCTCGTCGCTTTTGTAGCGATGAGAGAGTGGAAGTTCATCGTCTGAAGGAGATAGGTTTCAATCAATATGGCACCGACCATATCGCATTCGATTCTCACCATCGGGACCTGAGGATAACAGACCGTTCCCTCTTTTAGAGCATACATCGTTCCTTTCCAGCGGTAATCTTTCAAGTAGGCTAAAAACTCTTCACTCATTCCTTTATGTCTGAGCCATAAAAGATCCTTTTCCGTGAAATGATATTCCATGAGGAACTTTGTCAGTTTTCTCTGTCCGCAGGAGATCGAATATCCTAAGTCATCAGGATTCTTTCTGAAGAACATATCAAATACCATCACAGTATCTTTATAACCATGAAGGAAAAGGCAGTTTGCCATTGTAAACTCATAAAAGTCGGTCACCATCGCCGGATTATCGTAATCTTCATCAGGAAGATAAGGTTCTACTTCAATTGCCATAATATAATGAGCCTCCTATAGGTAGCAGTTTAGAATAACTTCTAGAATCAACGGATAAAGTTGAGATGTTGAGAATGTTCTCTTACCGGTTTCTCAACACCCTGCTCTTTTCCTTTCTCTATGCACTTGAGAATATAGGCCATGTTATTGGCAAGATTTCTCATAGTCTGCAGTCCTTCGCTGTCCATCTTTGCCTCTCCCTTTTTAGCACCGAACACATTGTTCCAGTAAGAGGAGCCGATGATGTACATATTGGAGATTGTCGCATATTTATTTAAGACATCAAAAGTGGTGGAAGTTCCGCCGCGTCTTGCAACAGCGACGCTGGCGCAGGGCTTATAGGAAAATACAGAGCCACTGGAATAGAAAGCGCGATCAAGAAGAGATATGATTCTTCCACTAGGATGGGCGTAATAGACAGGGGATGCAAAGATATAGCCGTCTGCTTCTTTTGCTTTTTCAATGAACGCATTGCAGACATCATCAGAAAAATGACAGCCGTCTCTTTTGCATTTAGCACAGGCCTGGCAGTCTCTGATCAGATTTGTTCCTATTTGGAAGATTTCATATTCGATTCCTTGCTTTTCAAGTTGTTTTCCAATCTCTTCTAAAGCAACCATTGTATTGCCGTCTTCATGTATCGAACCATTGAGCATCAGTACTTTCATTAGTCACCTCCACACACTATAAGATTATATAACATCGCCCTCTTTTCAAGGAAAAAGAGTGCTTCTAAAACTCAAAAAAAGGGATTGAATTCAACTTCTTGGGAGAAGAGAAATCATGGTTTGATCATTCTGATTAGCGCAGTAGAGAACGATAGTTTTTGCTATAGTAACCTAAAAAAGTATATAAAATAACAAAGTTTTTTAGGTTAGACTAGAAAAACTTCTTAAAATCCAAGACAATTTACGATATAACAATAGTAACCGGAGGTGATTCTATGATTTATAGACCAGACTATATCGAAGCAATAAAACCATTTATCAATCAACCCATTGTCAAAATACTTCCGGGTGTACGACGCAGCGGAAAATCAACAATCTTTGAAATGATTAAAGACGAATTGAAAAATCAAGGAATCAAAGATGAACAGATCATCGTAAGAAAATATACTGAAATGGATATGCCAGAAGATCTGAGTGCAAAACAAATGTATGATGACGTTGTCTCTCAGATGAAGAATGGCAAAAAATACTATGTGCTTCTTGATGAAGTACAGGAGATTCCAAATTGGGAAAAAGCAGTCAACAGCTTACTTGAAAAGGAAAAAGCTGATATTTATGTGACTGGTTCCAATTCAAAACTGATGTCCAGTGAGATATCGACATATCTCACCGGAAGATACATCATGATTAAAGTCTATACGTTATCCTTCAAAGAATATCTCGATTTCAAAAAGAACAGTCCCCTTTCAAAAGATGAACTTCTTGATGAATACATCCATATGGGCGGTTTTCCTCTTGTCGCCCTTGGAAATTTTGATGAACCGTCCTCTTATCAGATTGCAAATGGAATCTATCAGACGGTCATCACAAGAGATATCGTAAAAAGGCATAGGATCAATAAACAGGATTTATTTGTACCGCACCCCTGACATTGGACTTTAAATAGAACTATAGCACAACATTGGGACAGGCACAATGCTCCTGTTGC
>CAKUXT010000079.1 GCA_934700375.1 uncultured Bacilli bacterium
GATCAGAATCTTATCTAAAAGCGCGATGAGGCATCCTGTCAGTATGCTGATAGGTCCTAAGTACAGTAAGTATAAGAAGATGTAGAAGGAGGAGAAGAAAAGAGCATAGATAAGAAGCTGACCTAATGTATGGAAGATGCTTGAATAGATCGATACTGTATAGATGGATGGCTTGAACGCTTTGTAAAGAAGGATAGAAACAAACATTGATAATACACTTCCTGCAAGTGACATCAGGAATGTGATTCCAAATCCTGAAGTCAATATTGCAACGAGAAGAGTTTTTGATAACACAACAAAGACAAAAGAAAAGCATCCGAAATAGTACAGGGCAAAGAGCGTAATCAGGTTGCTCAGTCCAAGACGGAAACCAGGTATCGGTATGATGCTTGGAATAAGAGAATCGATGTAATGAAGGGAGAAGGAAATGGCGATGAGAAGAGCTAGCGTGACTAGCTTTTTTGTTGTGATCTTTTTCATGCGTCAAACTCCGGATATTGGTCAGTGACAATCATGGCCTGGAAGTGATTGGGAAGACAGACTAATGGGGTATATGAGGTATAGATTCTTCCTAGCTTGCTGCAGGTGTGATCTTTGCAGAAGACATCTTCTTTTTTGATCTGAATGGAATAGTCTGCATAAAGTGTCAGTGTGATTTCACCATCGACAAAAGAAAATCCTTCTTCTATTCCATAGAGGATTCCATCCTCATTTCTGAAAGTGATTCTCTTTTCTCCTTTGTCAGGGAAAGAGATTGCAGTCTTTTTGTCTTTGTCTTCCTTCTCCCATAAAAGCTGATTGTTGTACTGAATGTTGACATACTTGTTGTTTCCTTTTGGCAGAAGGAGAAAAGTGGAAGTGATGATTGATATGACCACAATCAGCAAAAAAGAAAGGAGCGGAATATCCTTTTTAGGCTGAAATGGCGGTAAGACATTCTCTTTCTTTTCGTTTTCCATGTTGAAATATTATACCTTTTCAGATGCTTAAATTGATATAATTCTTGATAGTGTTTCTTTTGAGGTGAATCATGACAGATAAAAAAAGAATTGTTCCATTGATTGTTCTTCCGCTTCTTTCTCTTGTCTCATGCGGAAATCAGGAGATGATAGATAGCATACAGGTGCCTTCGATCTATGCGGGAGCCGGTGAAATCCGAGTCATCGGATCTGATTTTGTCTCTCCTTTTGATACCTCGATTACTGGAAGCCTCTATTATCATTCTTCTGATTATACAGAAGAACAGATCAAAGATATCGAAGCCACGTTCAAGAATGATTTCACTTTGTATCACGCTCTTTCTGACCGCCATTATTCTTACTATCAAGGAAATGATGAAACTGCGCTTTTAAACAACATCAAGACTATCAATGATAGTTATGGAGAAGAGAAAGAGATTTCTCTTCATCCTTTCTTATATGATCTTTTGAAGACAAGCTATGATTTTATGATCAACAGCGATGGAAAGTTCAATATCTTCTTAGGTACTCTCAATGACATCTATGAAGAGAAATTAGGAGAGGTCAGAGAAGAGAAAAACAAGAAGACATTGGATGCTGTCCTTCAGTATTCTACTGACTTGGTCTTCTCTTCGTTCAGTGATGAAGAAAAGAATAGAATCGATAGTATTGTTAAGACAATTCCGACTACAAAGCAAGAGATGGAAAATATTCTGACCTTCGATGATACGAAGAATTCTGTTGTTTTCCACCGCTATGAAAAAGCGGATAAATTAAAGATTTCCTTAGGTGGAAATGCTAAAGGCTTTGCAACTGAATACATCGCAGATTCATTGAAGGAGAAATACCCGAACATTTCATTTCTGATCAATTCTGGTTTCTCTTCTATCAAAGCCATCGGAACAAGACCGGACAAAAAAGCGTGGAAGATCAGATATGATAATCCCTCTTATTATGAAAAAGCATTAAGCGGGGAGAACCCTTATTATAGAAACGAAGTCAAGATTGAAATCGATGGCGATTTTGATCTCTCTACCTCTGGTTATTACAACCAGTACTTCTATGAATATGATGATTCCTCTTCACAGTTTTTAAGAAGAATGCATATCCTGAACGGAAAGACAGGATATTCTTCTTCCTTCTTCGATCAGGTTTCTGTTCTTATCAATGATTCTGCTCTCGCTGATATGTATACAACCGCTTTGATGAATACAGACAGCATTGAAGAAGCGACATCATTATTCTCAAAACTGAATTCAATCTATCAGATTGAGAATCCCTCCTTGATGCTCTGTTATAAGACAAAGAAAGATTCCTCTTCTCTTTTCTCTTATTCCTTAGCGGACTATGATACATTGTCTTCTTCTCATCTTCCTATTTCTGTTTTGAATGACAACAGTGAATATACTGGGGATTATTCTTCTTTATCGATGTCTGAAATCAAAGAGATCAAATCCAAATATCAGCCGGAATTCATTGAAACCTATTCAGTCAGCGAGAACCTATTTGATAAGGCAAGCCTGATGAGCGAAAAAGAAATCGGTCAGAAAGGCAAGACCAAACTTGCAAAGATTGAAAAGCTTGCCTTCTGAATCGAAGAAAATTTCTATACTTTTCTATGTGTGCTGTTATAAAATAAAGTCAATAAGGGGGCTATTTTTATGGATACACCAGCTATTATCGGTTTAGTCTTCGGCATACTTGCCTTTATCCTTCTGATCATCGGTTTAAGCGGAATCAGAATCGTCAGACAGACCGAACAGTTCGTCGTCGAAAGATTAGGTACGTTCCGTGCTGTATGGGATGTCGGAATTCATTATCTCGTTCCGGTTTTTGATCGCGTTGCAAAGAGAGTCTCTTTGAAAGAGCAGATCTATGATTTCCCGCCGCAGCCTGTCATCACCAAGGATAACGTCACAATGCAGATCGATACGGTTGTCTTCTTCTATGTCACTGATGCAAAGCTTTACGCATATGGTGTCGAAGATCCTATCGCAGGTATTCAGGCGCTCTCCTCTACGACTTTAAGAAATATCATCGGTGATTTGGATCTTGATGACACACTCACCAGCCGTGATATCATCAACAATAAGATGAGAAACATTCTTGATGAAGCGACAGATCCTTGGGGAATCAAAGTAACCCGTGTCGAAGTCAAGAACATCCTTCCTCCCAGAGACATCCAGGAAGCGATGGAAAAGCAGATGAGAGCAGAGCGTGAAAAGAGAGAAAAGATCTTGATCGCAGAAGGTGAAAAGACTTCCGCCATCACCATTGCCGAAGGTAAGAAAGAGTCGATGATTCTGAATGCTGAAGCTGAAAAACAGGCGAAGATCAAAGCTGCAGAAGCAGAAGCGGAATCCATCCTCAAGGTCAAGAAAGCTCAGGCTGACGGTGAACTGATGATCCGTGAGGCTGAAGCCAAAGGTATCCGCCTGATCAATGATTCCGAACCTTCTAAAGAAGCTTTGTCACTCCGTTCCTTTGAAACCTTGGAAAAGGTCGCTGACGGAAAAGCGACAAAGATCATCGTTCCTTCTTCTTTGCAGGATCTTTCCAGTTACCTTGTAGCCGGAAAAGAATTCTTAAGAGAAGAAAAAGTCGTAGAAGAGAAGCCTGTTGAGAAGAAAGAAGAAAAAGTCGAAGCCAAAGAAGAAAACAAAGATACGAAGAAGAAAGACAAACGTCTTGAAAATGTTCCTCATGTCTTTGAACCACATCCGTAATTAAGAAAACAAGCGTAGCCATCACTGACTTTCACAATTGATTGCAGTGATGGCTTTTTTCAGTTTTTCTCCAAAATCAGAGCAAAAAATCAAGTGAACTCGATTTTCTTTCCTTGTTTTTGAGAAAATATCTCAAATTTTAGGAAAACATGATATAATCTTCTTGCTAGGGAGGATGTATGCTTTTACAATTTAATTTCAGCAATTACGGACCATTTAAGAATGAAACCAGCTTGAATTTAGAAGCCACTTCTTATTCTGAATATAAAGAGCAGGTTCGTGTTATCGATGGCAACAAGATTTTACCGGTCAATGTCATCTTCGGTGCCAATGGAAGCGGCAAGTCTTTTGTTTATCGTGCTTTTCGTTATATGAGATATATAGTTTGTTCTTCTGTCAATTTTGATTCAAATGCTGAACCGGATTCTGAATCCTTTTTTGCAAATCCGGTATCTTTTAGATTAGATGATGACTCTAAAATGAAACCATCATCTTTTGAGATTGTATTGAATGCAGTTATCAATGGGAAAAGCGTGATGCTCCAATATGGTTTCTCCGTTTTGAATCATAAAATAGAAAATGAATGGCTTTACCAGCTTCCGAAGAGTGAAAAATCAAATCCGAAAGTTTTATTGTATCGTGATTCAGATCTGATTAAGATCAGTATTCCTAAAATGGATCAGGCTCTCAAGTCGACACTTGAAACTTCAACATCGTCTCAGACGTTGGTCCTTTCTCTTGGCGCAAAACTGAATGTCGATATATTTAAAACCATATTTGATTTTTTCTCTTTGTCCAGAGTTGATGATTTTGCAAATCTCTACGAAATCATTTACTACGATCATAAGATTCCCTCTTGCATTGTTGAAAATGAAAAGGTCAAAAATGAATGCGTGTCATTTTTACAGACATTTGAACCCTCAATCAAAGATCTTATTATAGAAGAAATAATGACTGAAAAGGATGGGACAAAAAAGTATCGTGTGAATACAGTTCATGTCACTTCACAAGGTAAAGAGGTCATATTTAAAATGGAAGAGGAATCAGCAGGCACACAAAAGATGTTTTTGCTGTTCAATGATTTGTATCAGATCATTAAAACAGGGGCGTTTTTGTTTATTGATGAGCTGAATGCAAGACTGCATCCATTGCTTTTAAGAAATATAATGCTTCTTTTCCTAGACAAAGACAGAAATCCGAATAATGCACAACTTGTTTTTACATGCCATGAACCTTGGATACTTCGTTCCAGATTACTGAGAAGAGATGAAATATACTTCACTAATAAAGATAATGAAACGGGCATATCCTCTCTTTATTCCTTGGCTGAATTTACGGATGAAAATGGTTCGAAGATCCGACAAGATGAAGACTTTGAAAAAAATTATCTGCTAGGAAAATACGATGACATCCCTTCCTTGGATGTCATTGATTTTGCAAAGAAAGGAAATTGATTGTCTATGTCCATTGGAAAAGCAGGAAAAAACAAACGTCGCATCGGAGTCAGAAGACAACTATTTGAAAATCTTTTGATTGTCACTGATGGCGATGAAACCGAAACAAACTTTTTCAATGGATTGAGGAGTTCGTTTGAACCTGAACTACAGAAAAAATAAGCATAAAAATTGTCGGTAAAATCAATACACAGGATTTGATAGAAACAACACTTCGCTTATTGCGTGAAGATGCAACAATCAGGGAACCTTGGATCGTTTTTGATTGTGATAACCGACCTGAAGATTTTGACACGATTATTTCAAAAGCGACTGCTAAGGGAATTCATGTAGCATGGTCTAATCCGTGCATTGAAATATTTTTCCATGCATATTATGGAAAGATGCCCAATAATGAAGAGGCGATAAAATGCATAGAAGCATTCAAAAGGGATTTTAAAAGAATTACTGGAAAAGAATATAAGAAAAACGATTCTTCCATTTACACTATTCTGCTGACTACTGGAGATGAAGAAAGGGCTCTTGTATTGTCATTAAAGACTTTGATTGCATCTATCAAAAAGTCCGACGTCAAAAAACCGTCCAATTATTGCCCGGCATCTACATTACACGAATTAGTCGGAAAAGTAGTCAAACATCGAAAATGAAGGATTAATTCACACTTACCAGATAAAGCATCTTTAATAATATAACTGGATTTTAATTAGATTGCATATAAAAAATCAGCAACACTGCATCCAGTGTTGCTGATTTGTTTTACTTGCTTTCGTTAGTATCTTTTTTCTTTCCGTATTTCTTCAATAGGTAGATGACAACATAGTAGATAAGGACAATGAGAAGCGTGATGCCTGCACCGATTGCAAAACCGGTAAAGTCGATCATGACATCGCTCCACAATCCGCTTCTTCCAGGTGTGAATAACTGAATGAACTCTGTCAGTTCAGCTAAGAAGAGACCTTGTAAGAAGACGAATGGAACGGAGAAGAACCAGTTTGTCTTATCATCGAAGAAGAACAGATAGAACAAAGAAGAGAAGACTGCAGTGATAAGGAAGGCACCGAAGTGACCTAATCCTTTTCTGATCTTGAATAAGAAGGAAGACATATTGGTGATCAGACTCTTTTTATCGACAACTATATGTATCATAAGGGAGAAGTCGATGGTGTTGTTATCATTCACTTTGCAGGTGATATCTGCATTGCCCGCTTTCAAGGGAGTGATATTTCCATCGTTTCCGACTTTCAGGATTTCGGTATTGGAGCTCTCATATGTGACTGTCTTATAGGTGGATGTCTTCTTGAAGTTGGTGATGATCTTTGCCGGCATGCCGTTTTCGATATGATAGACATTGTTCTCTTTGTCGTAAGAGACCTTTTCCTGCTTCAATGTGATTGGTGCTTCTTCATCGATTTCGATACGGTTGACGACATAGAAAGTCAGATTCTTTTTGCATCCTGATACTTCTTCTTTGATTTCAAAGCTGACTTTGCCGATCTTGTGGAAGAGGAAGCTTTCATTCTTGTATTCACCGATCTTTTTATCAGTGGATGTGACGGATAGTCTGTAATTGGTGGGAACTGTGAAAGGACTATAGACTGTCTGAAGTTTTAAGACAGAATCGACATCCGCAGATAATGCGATGTTTCCTTCTTCATCTGTCTTATCAGCTAAGTTCATCTCATCATCTCCTTTGAAGAGATGGATGGAGAAGCTTTTTGCTACCTTATGACGGACAGAGACATTCATGAGCTTTGATGCACTTGTGATTTCTTTGTTGTCATACATCGGGGTGATGAGAAGATGGAATCCGCCTTCGTCGACACCTCGGAATGTGATGGAGTTGTCTGTGGTAGAGGTGACTGTCGCATAGTTTACGGAAGCGTTCTCGGTGTGGAACGAATACATCTGATTTTCATCGAAGGATATCGTTCCGCCTGAGGTGACATAGATGAGAAGCTCCTCGGTGAGCATATCATATCCTTTGCCATTGAAATGGTAGGTTTGACTTCGTTGATGATGGTGTATTTGACAGAGTCGGAGATCATGGAAGATGGATGGGTGTATTCGATGGTGATGACACCAGGAAGGAGATTGCCTTTTGTAGAGAGAGTTGTTCCGTTGATCTTGACTTCACTAAGCTCTCCTGAGGTTGATGTTTTGGAAGTGATTGAATAGGTCAAGGAAGTGGAGATGGATTCTTTTGATGTGTTGATGATATTGCCTGATGCATCATACATCTTATCGATTTTGATATAGTTTGATAAGTTATAGGCTTTTCCATTATATAGGATGTGACTATTATCATCGGTTTCATCCAAAGTGTTGATGAATGTAACATTCGAGATGGCGGATGGCTCGAATATAGTGATGCTGATACTTTTAGAGAATCCGACGATTTTCTTTTCCATGTTCTCCTTTGTCTGATAGAAGTTCATGGTGACTGTTGCAGTTCCTTTATTGATAGCGGTGACTTTTCCGCTACTATCGACCTTCAATATGCTTTCATCGCTGGATTTATAGTCGTATAGTTTCTGCAAGATACAATCGGAATTGACCGGATTAGGTGATGAATATTTGATATAGGATGTCGATCCTTTTTTGATTCTTGCTTCGGAGAGATAGTTAAGAGAAATTCTGACTTCTTTCAATTCTCTTTTTGCAACCTGAACACGGATAGAAGAAGAGATATCATAGTTTGTTGAACGGACGATGATTTCAGCTTCTCCTTCTTTGACACCGATAATCTTATTGCCGGATATTTTGATGATGCTAGTGTCAGAGGTCTCTAATTTGTATTGCTTGTAAGTAGCATTCGACGGACAGAATTCGATGTTGAACTTGGAGGTGAAGTCAACGTTTTCTTTGACGGCGAGATAATACTGAGGATTTGTTTTGGCTCTTACGGAAATAGATTCAAGCGGGATTACTTCGATGGTATTTTCAATGATCTTTGCTTTGAAAGAAGAAGTCTTATCTAGTTTGGAGTGGGAAGTGATTGTTATCGTCTTTCCATCCGGTGTCTTCTTCTTAGTGTAGATGGTTGAACCTTCGATTGTCAGATAATCGCTGATTTCAGTTTCGCCGATACCATCCATTTCAATCGAATAAAGAAGCGATTTGTCTGTTGTGTTGTTCGGTGTGAATGCCGTTTCGATGTTGTAGCTTCTGTTTGCTTCTAACGCGTAAACTCCGTTATCGTCAGTCTTGACATTCGATAATCTGGATTCGATCGCTGTCTCTTTGATGTTGATGACATGGAAGGTGAAGCTATCTTTGATTTCAGTGAAGTTTGTAGACCATGCAGTGACTGTTGCCTCTCCTTCTTTATTCGTTTTGATAAGACCATTTTCATCAACAGAGAGAACGGATTCATTATCGCTTATGAAGGATACTGATTTATAAGAGCAGTTCTCAGGC
>CAKUXT010000080.1 GCA_934700375.1 uncultured Bacilli bacterium
TTTACAGTTAAGTCACCATTTAAACGAATCATTACGGAACATTTATTATTTCCGATATATTGGCCATCATAATAATCTAAGGCAATGTTCGATTTAGCATCTCTATGATTATTGTTTGCATCATCGCCATCAGCAATAGCGCCTGTGTTCGGAGACGGATAAAGCTGGTTATCAAGATAAATAAAATTGATAGTAACGCCACTGACAATCATGGCTTGGTTAAGAAAATCAAATCCTGCATTTGAATCATAAGTAAAATCCGAAGAAACATCAAACTGGCCTTTTGAGCCACCTCTTGATGAATCATAAATAGAATACGTTCCACTTGTCTTTTCATTTATAAATTGCGTGAGCAAAGAGTTCCTTTGATAATACTTAAGATAGATATCTGTATTGCTATTAATTGGCTTGCTGAAATCGAACAATGTTTTGAAATTTTGATCAGCATAATATCCATAGTTCATAAAACCAGAAATATTTAATTCGATAGGACTGATTGTGTTTCCTTTTGCCACTTTGATCGAATAAGCGAAATTATCAATCGGATTGGTCTTTTTTGTTTCAACTGTCCACTCATACAGAGAAATTGTGTATGTATATTTAGTATCCCATTTTCCTTTTTCCCTTTTAGATACTCTCTCTTCTCTTTTTATGACAGTTATGATTTGTATCCCATCAACAACTTGGCCTGTTTGCGTATCAACAACGTATTCAGGGGTAATTACATCTCCAACATTATAAGGATTTATTAAATATCCCGTTTCAGTTCTTGTCGAAACCACTTTCTTATTAGCGTAATTATCAGTAACAACATCATCAACATACTGTCTAGTATGAATCGTAACAGTAACCTCATCAGTATTAGCAGCAGCAATAGAAAAAGGATCACTCAAATAAATCCAATCAGAAAAACAGACTGGAATCATAAACAAGAACATAAAGACGATAATTTTTAAAATAGAATATGGTTTTCTCTTCATAATCATGTCCTCTGCAGATTAAGACTGACGGAAAAATCAAAAGTAAGATTCTTATAGTCTTCAAATGAAAAACCGCTCTTCAGTTCAAAAGGAAGATAAACATTAAAGTAGGTGTATTCATTCTGCCCTTTGATTGAAAAATTCTTTGTGAATTCCAACAAAGAATTCTCTCCATCCTCATATAGCAACGTCCTAGCTGATATAGAACCGGCATTTTCACCATTGCCTTGTGAATAGGAACATGCTGTATTTTCTGATTCAAAGATATATTCAGGTCTATCAACTAAGCTATATACCAAATGACCTGGTGCTATCGCATTTGTATTAGAACCTGAAACCATATCAAAGTCAGCACTTGTCGTGTAAGAAATACGAGTATCAACATATAATTGTGAAGGCTTAGGAGATAACTTCTGTATCTCATTGGAAAGCTCCGTAAGATTGATCTTTACTTTGAATCCCAAGCGAGACTCAGTACAGACATATTCGTTGGTTGTACCATCAGTCTTATAAAAATACTTAAACGCATATTCACTTTTGAAAATATAAAAGATACCTTTACTGATAGTAAGGTTCTCTTTCACATTTCCCACTGCTACATTTATATTCCCGACTGTATACTTTCGGCTTTCGGCACTTACCATCCAGCTAGAAAACCCAAGAGAAATCAGAGAGATGTTACTTAGAAATAGTAATGCCCCCCCCGCAATTTTTCACGATATTTTTCTTCAGTAATTTATTAAGCAGTTTCATATTTAAGGATTGTAACATAAAACAAATCTTTTTTCGAATTTTCCCAACCAATCATCCCCAAAAAACAATGAACATAGCTATTTTCAACGAGAATGAAAACAATGATATTATCATTCAAACTAGCGAAAACATCATTGATTTTATGCTTTAAGACACAATTTGAACGAACAACTTAGAACTTCATTTCCTCTTTGACATATTTAACAATTTGCTAAATCAAAAGCCTCCATTATGAATACACATAACAGAGGCAAAAACATAACTCTAGATATCAGATAACAAGAATAAAATTACTTGGTATCATCCTTCTTCTTATCGAGCCCAAGAATAGCAACACGCTTCTCTTCAAACTCCTCTTCAGAAATGATACCTTCTTCCTTTAACTTCTTCCATCCAAGAATCTTCACGATTCTTGGATCCTTTTCAGGATCATTATCTGCTTTCTCGCCCATGGCAAGATAACCAACAAAGACAACAATGAAATAGATGACATATAAAACAACAGAGCATAAACCCATAATAGCAGCAGTGCAATCTTCAAGATAGGTCAAAGCAAAGAACAGCTCAATCAGCATTGCTGCTGTTGTTAAGCCCATACCGATCCTATTGGCAGTCTTGTTTTCAGAGCCAAAAAGGAAAAAGCCCACAAAGGCAGGAACAACAAACATCAGAAGTCCGGTAGAGACAGCAGCATCTCTTGAATCCAACGTAATACCGGCAAGGACAAAACAAACACCTAAAAGAACAAACGACAGAATCAGAATGATCTTCTTAATGACATTAAAGACTTTCATAAAAGTTCCCCTTTCTTTAAATATCATTCGTATTATAGCATGGCTACTGATGAATCATTCGTATTATTTTTCTTCTGTATCTTCGTAAAACAGGCTCAAATCCAACCAAAACAAAAGACGGCCGAGATGGAATAGCCGCCTTTGTGATTTCAACACGACGAGAAGAGAAGGTCGTGCTGTAATTAAGGAGTTTCTTTAGATGACAAAAAGCATCAGTAGTATAGTCCTTTTCAACCTAAATGGCGTTAAAATTTTCAAAAAGTATCATCATCAACAATAATATAGGGCTATAAAGGCTCAAATATCCTTATTGATGAGGAAATCAAGAGCATAAATGATCTTGATTCCCTCATCATCCTTTATAGGAGCCTCATCAAGAGTAAGAACATATTTCGGATAACTGTTGTTGAGAGACTTAAGCGGCGTTATTTCTCTTTTATAGGTGGATTCATCCTTCATTGACAAGGTAACCTGAATATACATCGTTTCATGATTATCAGAAGCAACAAAATCGATTTCATTCTCATCGTTTTGGCCGATAGCTATCTGATACCCTCTTCTGAGGAGTTCCAGATAGATGACATTTTCAAGAATATGGCCCTCATCCTGTCCTTTGATGGAAAACAGCAGATAGCGTAAACCTAAATCAGCAATATAATATTTAGCCTGTGTCTGTAACAGCTGTTTTCCTTTGATGTTATAACGCTTCACCTGATAGATGAGAAGAGAGTCCATCAGGGCCTTAAGATATTTTTCGATTGTCTTATCGTTTGCACTTCTCCCGTTGGCTGATAGAACATTTGCAATTCTATTTGTGCTCAGTCTGCTTCCAATGTTATCAAAGACAAAGGAAGAGACACTCTCCAGCATCATCACATCTGTGATCTTATATCGCTGAATCACATCTTTTAAAAGAATAGTGGAATAAATACCACGAAGATAATCCTGAACAGCTTTCAAGTCATTCTGATACTGAAGAGCATACGGAAAAGAGGAATAGGTTATGTAATCATAATATTTCTTCAAAAGAGATTTTGAAGAATCAGTATTGCTGACGTATTCTTCAAAAGAGAGAGGAAGCATTTTCAGTTCAACATATCTTCCTGAAAGGAGAGTGGCCAATTCTCCAGACATAAAATAGGCATTCGAGCCTGTTATATAGATATCGACATTGTCTTGGATATAGAGGCTATCCACCATCTTTTCAAAATTGATGCAATTCTGAATCTCATCCAAAAACACATAGACCATCTTGCCCTCTATCAATCTGCCTTTGATTTCATAGTATAACTCTTTATAAGTCTTATCCTGATAAGAGATATCTTCCAGATTGATAGAGACGATCTGTTCTCTATCAACTCCATTCTTCAATAGATAATCCTTGTAAATTTCAAAAAGGGTTGATTTACCACAGCGGCGAATACCACTCACCACTTTAACTACCTTTTTGTCTTTATGACTGATCAGAAACTGAAGATAATCATTTCTTGGAATATATTTCATACTGCTCACCTCTTGCTATCATTCTATCAAAAAAGGCACGAACAATAAATAGTTTTCGTACTGCAGTACGAAAACTTATCATTTTAAAGAACTTTTCGCGCTGCAGTACGAAAACTATGGCGTAGTAAAAAGTTATCAGCAATAAGATCCAACGAATCAAATAGAATTCTATTTCTTTACCCAATCACTGATACCGTATTTGGAAAGAAGCTCTTCAGCTTTTTCTAATCCATCACCTGTGATCGTTACCGATTTAGAACGATAGGAGCCTTGAATGATATATTCTTCAACGCTCAGTTGATTGAGAACATCAAAGTCAAATCCCTTCCAGGCATAGAACTCAGAGGCCTCTTCAAACTTCTCCTCACGTGTGAATCTCGACAAGTATAAAAGCATCAACGTCAGCTCCTTCATCGCTTCTTCCGGTTTAATATGATCCATATCTTTCTTTTCCTTTCTTCATATTTTATCTTCAATTCATATTATCGTTTGTACACATTCATTTCAAGTCTTAAAATCCGTATAGGGCAATCAAAGAGAAGAACAACAATAGAGAGCCATCATATATGACTGGTCACCAGTCATATATGATTCTCTGACAGCAAGGAAAGATAATGATGGCGGCTTAAAATCATATCCAAAGCATACAAACAACCATCTTATAGGCTGCCTCGGATTAGTTCCCGATTAGTCTACTGATTAGTCTACTTTTTAGTCTACTCGCCTTATTTTCCCACTCAAAGGGATACTCTGAGCATTCGAATTCTTTTATATATGGTTTCAAAGCTTCCGTTGTTCTTTTAAGATGCCAAAGACATCAACGTATCCACTTTCCTTTTCTTCTATCGCCTTCACGTTTGATCAATCCATCTTTCTTAAGAGATTGAACTATTTTCTTGACTCCGCCCAGGCTTAAAGAACAAGCCGAAGCAGCATCAGACAACGTGGAATCTGGATTATCCAAGAGGAAAGAGAGAACCTTCCTATGAGATTCAATAAGCCTTGTAGCCTTTTCTTCCAAACTCTTTCTGAATACCACCGTATCCGGAACATAAGAGAATGGTAATGTCACTAAGATCATATCCGAATCAAAATTGAATGCCTTCTCAGTATAATTGCTGACAATGGTTGGAACACCATGTCCGCTTTGCTCAGCAAAATCAGAAAGAGAAAAAACATTGAAAAGTGCTTCGTTGATGGGCTTGCTTCTTCCACGAAAGAACTCTTCTTTTGTCATTGAAAAAGGCGGTTGCCCATATGAAGACACTTCAATTCTATTGTCATAAATAAAAACAGAGGGAGGCAGCATATGAATCCAGTCATTATGAACAATGGCATTTATCCAGGCTTCTCTGAAAGATTCAAAATCAAATAAAGAAACCTCTTTTCTCACCCCATTTGCTAAATCCACTTTTACTGTGTTCAGGCTTTTCACATAGTCCAGAACTCTCTTACATGAATTCAGTAAGCAGCACCTACCATACTCCGTTCTTTCAGACATGGAAGTTTTATCCGTCCCATTAAAACGGACAACTTTAATCGAAATATTATTCGTATCGGATAAAAGATAGGCAACCATGTTATATTCGTTTTGAGAATTCAACAAGCCAAAGTTTCCAAGAAACTCCTTTCCATCACGATAATGAATACCATTGCTTATGAAATACTCTTTCAGATAATTGAAAGAGAGATTCTGACTGATGGCTTTTGTTTCCCTCAACGCATCATAGGAACCCGAAACGATTGCTCTTCTAACAGTCTGATTATCCATCAGATCATCGGATTTGACATTTCTGATATAGTATCTGCCATCACAGCTATACGGAATATCATTTCCCCCTAGCTTCTATTTTCAAAAACTGTTTTCCATTCTCATCAGATAAAACAGTTACCTTACAGGCAAATTTCGGTTGAACAAGATTAGCTATTCTTTCTCTTATATCATCAAGAGACCTTTTTCCTAATTGAAGACCTTTGACGGTTCCATCATCACACGTACCAAAGTAAACCGTACCCACGAAATGTTTATTAAGCATAGCCTTCAAAGATTTAATGCCTTTGTCCAGCTGAGAAAGGCTTTCTTTGTTTTCAAGGAATTCACTTTCGTTTCCCACATTCATCTTTTTGTCCCCCTTGCCATTAGTCTACTGATTAGTCTACTTTTTAGTCTACTTGCCTTCTTTTCCCACTCAAAAGGATACTTGGAGACAATTATTCACGACAACTTCTTACAAATGACTGAGAGACCATCAATGAAAGGAGCTATCGCCAAACAGCTAGAATTTGATGGCCTCTCAATCATTTCTAAAATTTCGGCCGCGAGAATTATACCACAAGCTATTACGAAGGGCCTTCAGATTCTTATCTGTTTGCACAATCATTATGGAAGAAGCAAAAATATGGCAACCAGTCGTTCCAGATACCTAAAGGCAATCAAGTTCACAACCGGCCATCAAGATAGCCTTAATTCATCGGCTTTTGCTGACCCCCCTGTGCAAATCAGATATTTTCAAAAAACATAATATCAACATCATAATATTCCCTAAAGCCTACCAGAAAACTATCTCTTGAATCCCCTAGAGAAACACGCTGCTTCATGGTAAAATTTAAAGAAAGAAGGGTGATGAACATGATTTTCAAAGAAGACCAACACACTGAATTAAAGGAAAACTCCAAGAGTGGAACCATTGTCAACGATATCGTCGCCTTTTTAAACACCTGTGACGGAACAGTATATGTCGGTGTCAAAGATGATGGAACCATTATCGGAATCGACAATCTAGACAAAGCATCATTAATGATTTCCAACATTGTCTCCGACCAGATTGAACCCAATCCTAGAGGACTAGTCTCTATCGAGACTCCAACCATAGATGGTAAAACCATAATTAAATAAAACTTTCACTGTTTTGTTGTATTATATGCCCAAGGTTTCCATCAATTTTTTCTCCGTGCTATTTAAGGTACATGTTCTCCAAACCTTCTCGTCTGGGTCCGTTGTTGCCTTTATGATATCCGACAGCTTTTCTTCGACCTCATTATATGTCATGGCCAGCTCGTCCTTATTCTCCATGTATTTGTTCTGCATCCTTATCGTGATGATCGTGGAGAGGAAATTGATGAATTCGGATCCGTTGACGCTATAGTCATCATGCTCCCTTGTCGTCGTCTGCGAAAGCACGCTTTTGTAGGACTTGAAAACCAGCTCTATCTCCCAGCGCAGCTTATAATACTCATATACGTTCTCAAGCTTCAGATCCATATTCGAAACGAAGACGACGGTGCCGAATTTTCTCTGCTTTTTGAGATATTCGGAATTGTTGAAAGCATTCTTCTTCTTTGCCCTTCTCATATAATCCGATTCTTCCTTCATCTTCCTTTTCCCATCCTGGAAGCAATAATAGTATCTGGTTTCCTCGTCTTTCCCTTTCTCCGAACCTTTCGAGCCCAGCAATCTGCCTTCGACGGAACCGACGAAATTCATCCCGGAAAACAGATCGAGCCTTTCCGCGGCCTTGCTGTTTTTTTTCAGGGGCCTGATGAACCCCACCTTGCCATCCTTGAAGGTATCCTGACTGTTATCGAACGGGAAGCCTTTATCACCGATGATCAGGCCTTTCTCTATCTTGAATTCTTCCAGGAAGTCCCTGTAATTCGAGAAATCCGGCAGGTTCCCTTTGTATACCTTCATGCAGATCGGCTCCCGTGTCTTCGAATCCACTGCATAGAGGATGGATATATCGGCGATTCCTTTTATTCTTCCCTTATAGGAGAAGCCGGAAAACGTGTTCACGGTGGATGTGTTCTGCTTCAGCATTCCATCGATCAGCACGTTCGTTTCCTTTTTTACCATCGCCTTCACGCGGTTTTCCATGAAATCGGAAATGCCTTTGTAGTCCTTACCAAGACCGGATATCAGATTGCAGATGACGTTCCTGGACAGGGATACGCCGGGATAGAATTGGGAGACGAAGGACTTCTGATATCGGTCTTCGATCTGATAGTCCTTGACACCATCGAAGACGGAACGGAGAAGGGCGATGCAATAGATTTTCTTCGAATCGTTCTCATCGTAGACTGTTTTCAGGGAACCGAGCAGATCCTTCCCTACTCCATCCGCAAAGGCAGCCTTGCCATAGTATTTGTAGGTGATGTCGCGGAGCGATATTCTCTTAGGCAGTTTGTCTTTCTTGACATATTTCCCGTCGATGATATGACCGATCACTTTCCCGTTGACAGGCATGCCGTTTTTGAAGCCTTTCCGCTCCCGAACAAGATATACGCCTTCCTTCGAAGAAGGAGCGACGACCGTGTTGGTCGGCCGCTCGACCTTTCTGATGCTTTCAGGTACCATAACAGCTCCTTTCTATAGTACATTATAATTTTGTACTATGGAAATTATACCATTTTTTCATAAAAAAGCATCAGAGATATGCATTTTGATACCCCTGATGCTTGTCCGACCATGTCTGCATCATTTTTATTGGTCAGATGTCAATTTATATAGTACAACAGTATGG
>CAKUXT010000081.1 GCA_934700375.1 uncultured Bacilli bacterium
ACCAAGGATAGTATCTTTACTTCCATGGTAAACTTCATATTGAAAATCATCATCAAGTTGACTTTTAGTTATTCTTTGGCCTCTATTAACGCCAACAGTTTCTTTAATTGTCTTGTATTCGACCCCATATGGGCACAACGTTTTCAACAATTCATCTAATTTGCTCATCTAAGCCACCTCCTTAAAATCTTTCTTTTTCAATTTGAAAAGATATTTGTCTAACTCATAGATTTTTTGAATGCAAAGACGTGCATATAGAACGATATCTTCTAAGCAAAAGCCAATCAAAAGGAAGAATTTATTTTGGTAATATTTAGACGAATAAGCTTTCAAATAGAAATCTGTCTTGGCAAAGCCTTCATGCATACCTTCGTAATCAAGATACCTGTATTGTTCTGGATGTCTAGATGAGAATACAATCATAGAATCATCGCCTTGAAACAAGTCCAAACAGATATACGTACCATCGAGAGAAAATACTTCATGCCTATTAGTTTCCAATGGATGGGCAACAACAAAAGATCTTATTGCATCAAAATATTTTTTTACTTTAGCGATGGTATCTTGGCATGAAAAGGAAAAATCATCTAAAACGCCTTTTTTAAAAAGAGGCAAAATACAATTGACGCTCTCCCGAATCCAATCAACAAGGCAAATAATGAATACGATGTCTTTGTAGTCAAAGGTTTTCTGGGAAAAAGTTCGATTTAAATCCTGTATTGAGAAATTGATTTTTTGAAGATAATCCCCAAGGGTTTCCTGACTTAAACAATCCTTATAAATCCATCTTTTATGAATTCCATGCTTTAAATCATTCAAATCTCTAAGTGGTTCAATGTCTAAACGAGTCATCCTTCTATCTCCTTTATGATTTCGGAGATAGCCTTCCTGAGTTCCTCTTCCTTGCTGACGATTTCATCAATCTGAGCATTCAATGCCTTGATATCGACCTTTTCCCTTGTGTCTTCCTTCTCGACATAGGTAGAAACGGAAAGGTTATAGTCATTTGCCTTCACATCGTCATAGGACGCGACTTTGACCATATACTGTTTATCGGCTCTATCCTGATAAGCTTTGACGATGTTCTGAATGTTCTCCGGAGTGAGCTTATTGTTATTGGTAACTTTGACGAATTCCTTGGAACCATCGATGAAAACGACATTCGTGTCCTTCTTGGATTTCTTCATCACCATGATGCAGGTGGCAATCGTCGTTCCGAAGAAAAGGTTATCCGGAAGTTGGATGATGCAGTCGATATAGTTATTGTCGACAAGGTATTTGCGGATTTTCTGTTCCGCTCCGCCTCTGTACATGATTCCAGGGAAGCAGACGATGGAGGCAACGCCATTGGAGGAAAGCCAAGAAAGAGAATGCATAATAAAAGCCATATCCGCCTTTCCCTTAGGCGCCAAGACGCCGGCAGGAGCGAATCTCTGGTCATTGATCAGAATCGGATTGTCATCCCCTTCCCATTTGATGGAGTAAGGAGGATTGGAGACAATGACGTCAAACGGCTCATCATCCCAATGCTGAGGGGCGATAAGGGTGTCCTCGCAGGCGATATTGAACTTATCGAAGTCGACATCGTGAAGGAACATATTGATTCGGCAAAGGTTATAGGTAGTAATGTTCTTCTCCTGTCCGAAGAATCCCTGCTTGATGTTGTCTTTTCCAAGAATCTTGATGGCCTGCAAAAGAAGAGAACCGGATCCGCAGGCAGGGTCATAGACCTTGTTGACTTCCTTCTTGTCTCCGATGGCAAGCCTTGCGAGAAGCTCGGATACTTCCTGAGGCGTGAAGAACTCTCCTCCTGATTTTCCGGCATTGGAAGCATACATGGACATGAGATACTCATAGGCATCACCGAAGGCGTCAATGGAGTTATTCTGATAATCTCCCAGCTTCATATCTCCTATTTTTTGGAGAATAAGAGCAAGTTTCTTATTTCTTTTGTCAACAGTAGAACCAAGCTTGTTGGAATTCACATCGATATCATCAAACAATCCGGAGAAATCATTTTCAGAAGAAGTTCCCTTTGCGGATTCCTCGATATGGGAAAATACCAGTTCCAAAGTCTCATTGAGATTCTCATCCTTGTCAGCCTTGGCCTTCACGTTGCAGAAAAGCTCACTCGGCGGAATGAAGAAGCCCTTCTCATCGATAAGGTCTTTTCTTGCTTCCCCATCGATATCGGAATCAGCCATCTTGGCATAGTCGAAATCCGCATCCCCTGCATCGTGTTCGCCCTTGTTGATGTAGCCGGCAAGGTTTTCGGAGATATAGCGATAAAACATAATTCCGAGAACATAGGATTTAAAATCCCATCCGTCCACTGCACCCCTTAAGTCATCCGCAATAGACCAAATGGATCTATGAAGCTCTTCTCTTTCCTGATTTGTCAATTCGTTAGCCATGCCCTCAGTTCTCCTCTTTCATGGCGAGCTCAATTTTGTTTTTCTTGCAAAGCTCGACTATCTTTCTTTTTACTTTCATCGTTGGAACGGTCTTCCCGTTCTCATATCGGTTCACAGAGGCAAAAGACACTCCCAAAATCTCAGCCAGTTCTTCCTGGGTGACGAGCATCTTCTCCCTCAGTTTCTTAACCAGAATCTTATAGTCATACATATCGCTACTCCTCGTCAAAATAATCGTTATCAATCCTGTTCAATACGATGACCTTGCTTTGGCTTACGCCGATTCCGTATTGATACATATATTCAGCCAGGTCTTTTCCGTTGATGAGAATGACCTTGACGCTTTTATCAAGTTCTTTTACGTATTGTCTTCCTTCTTCCGTAAAATCGGAGGCTGTAATAAAGACACCGCTTTTTGAATTTCCACTGTGCTTGCTCATCAAAGCGCCGGCAAAATCCCGGATATCATGCGGAGAGACCTTATTTGTGTCCTTATACCTCTTTGCTTGAACGTAAAGAGTCTCGATACCAAGTTTGTCCTTTTTGATGACCCCGTCAATACCGCCATCACCCGAATGTCCTACGGCAAATCCACAATTCGAATCATTCTTATCTCCATATCCCATAGCAACAAGAAGATTGACGACAAGGCGTTCAAAAGCATCAGGAGAAATATTTCTGATCTTATCAAGCAATTCCCCACAGACTTTCTCTTTGATTTGTAGTTCCGCTTTTTCAAGCATTTCCTCCGGGGACAACTCATTCGAAGCAGGCTCTTTCTTAGCTTCTTCTTTCGTCTCCTGCTTTGTATTCGTTCTATTACGGAATTCATTGTATCCAGGATATTTTTCCAAATCAGACGTCCTCAAAGAATCACTTTTCAGTTTCAGCTGATTCTTTCCCAAATCAGTGATTTCGAAAACAGCTCTCTTTGGCGATGAGATGAGTCCACTTTGTTTAAGGTAGGTTAGTCCCCATCCTCCTCTATTCCAGAACACAAGACCACCCGATCCAATCGTTTCCTTTTTCAAGTCTTCCGATAGTTTCAAACAGGAAGCGGCATAGTCAATCAGTTCTTTCCTAGTATGTGCCTTACCATCCAACAAAAGCTTCAGTTCAGGAAGCATATATTCTTCCCATGTAGGTTGGTTCATAATCTCTCACCCCTTAGTATCATCAGTATAACATTTTTCGAACTGTTTTCGCACTGATTAGTCTCATTTCGGTTTCAAAAAATTTCTTAAAGCCCTATAAATGTAAAAGCCCCACCGCTATGGATGGGACTTATTGAGTTAAATCATATTGAAGTATTGAAAGGCTTCTTTGTTCATCTCTTTCTTCTTTGGCGTGAGATTAGGCCTCTTTGAGTTCTCACTCTTCGGAAGATTATAGTTTTCTCTTTCCTTCGATCCGAATTCGTTTTTCGCATTGGCAACATCCAAAGATGAAACCTTCACCCCATACTTATCCATGATATATTCTTTGATTTGGTCATAGGTAGGTTTGGTTTCAGCCTTCGTAGCCTTCTTATTTTCAAAGGAAACAGTAGCCTCATCCTTGCTTTCCCGTTGGGACAAAAGAGTTATCGTTTCCAGATGGTCTTTTCTATCAATCATATCAAAAGACAATTATGACAGATTTTCTAAACAAATAATCGTAAAAGAACGTGCTAAATTGATTGCATATGTTATAGAATAAAGTCAGTTATAGGGAGCATGTATGCAAAAGAAAGCAAGCAGAAAAACAATCAAAATCAGTGTTTCCACTCTTTTTTTCGTGCTTGCAGGATTCTTTCAATATTATGATATCTACTTGCCTCCTTTCTATGCCCGAACCTTTTCCTTTTTTGCCAATGTCATCTTTCTCCTTCTGATTTTCTTATGGGGAAAATCGATCAGACAAAGAATCATTCAAAAAGGAATCAGAAGAAAACTAGTCATCATCGCTGCCCTTCTCTTCTTCTGGCTCTTTATCCGATTCATCAAATACAACATCTTTGCAAGGAAAGACACCATCTCTAGGTATCTGTGGTATATGTATTATATTCCTCAATGTCTCGTTCCTCCTCTCTCCCTTATCGCCATGATGGAACTGACAAGAAAGAAGAAAGAGAATCTATCAAAACTGATCTATCTCATACTCGTTCCTGCTATTGTTCTGATTCTTCTCATCCTGACAAATGATTTCCATCAGCTCGCGTTTGCTTTCAAAGCAACAGAAGAGAATTCTGTTGCAGAATACAGTCATCAGATTGTCTATTATCTTGCAATCGGATGGATCATCATCATGACATTTTTGTCTCTTGCCACCTTGATTCTGAAATGCAGTATCTCCGTCTGCAAAAGAAAGGTCTGGATACCGCTCCTTGTCTTTTTCGTTACGACTGCTGCCTGTATTTTATGCTTCATCTATACTACACAATCCTATAAGGTACCGGAACTATTGTCCTTCTCCTTTATCCTTCTGATTGAGACCTGTATCTTTATCGGTCTGATTCCATCCAATGACAACTATCTCCGTTATTCAGAGCTCTCTTCTCTTCCTTTTGTCATCACTGACAAAGAGCTTGTTCCTATCATCAATCATTTGGATGAAACGGATATCACAAAAGAACAATATCAAGACTGTATGACAAAAGGACCACTCTTCTTGAATGAGAACATCCGTTTATCCAATCAGGACATATCAGGCGGACATATCTTCTATATCGAGGATCTTTCTTCCATCACTAAGATGGTCCATAAATTATCAAGCAAGAACTAACTCCTCTCAGAAGAAAAAGAACTGATCTCCTATGAGAACGAACTCAAAGAGAAGAAAACTAAACTTCAGCAGAAGAATCAACTCTACGATAATGTCTTTTCCATTGTCAATGATGATCTGCTCCAGTTGAAAGATCTCCTTGACAACACAGACAAAAACAGCAAGGACTATACTAAGGATCTAAAGAAAGCATGTGTCTATCTCTCTTATATCAAAAGAAGAAGCAATCTTGAAATCCTTCATAGTCAGAAAGAGAACATCAACATAGAGGAAATTGCATTGTCGATTAATGAATCTCTTCTCTATCTCAACGAATGCAGCATAACAGCTTCCCTTATCAATGAAGCAAAAGGAGAATACGATGGAAACGAATGCATTCTCCTTTATGAATTCTTCCAGTATTATCTGAAAACCTGTTTTGATTCACTGAACGAAATCCTGATCAGAATCGATTCTACTAAGGATAGATTATCCATCCGTATCATCTCCAATGTCACTGATATCTCCTTTGACGGATATGATAAAGAGAGACTGGATCAGTATAGAGGAACACTCTCTTCTTTTATGGAGGACAATCTTTTCTATACCTTCCTCTCTTTTGAGAAAGGAGGCAATCAAGAATGAATTACATGACACCACCCTATGTTGTCCAGACTCTCCTTTCCATCCTCTATTTTTCTCTCATCATCTTTTCTCTCTGCACTGCCTTCTTATGTTCTCATCATAAGCATAAATATCTCTTTATCATAACAGAATCTATTATTACCATCTTCTATAGTCTTCTTCTGATCGGATGTTTGACCTATTTTGATATCGATGATATTTCAAAACTGGATCCCTTATCCACCTTTGCAGTTTCCATCCCCATCTCCATCGATTTCCTATTATTATCTTTATTCACCCTTCTGAATCTATTCATCACTATCGTGCTTATCAGAAACAGAAAGAACACGATATCGAAGATGAGCATCAAAGAAGCCTTTGATGATCTGCCTTGCGGTATCTGCTTCTACGAAGCAAGCGGTGTGACAAGATTAATCAACAGCAAGATGAATGATCTCTCTATCAGAATCACAGGAGAATGCTTACTGAACGGAAAGAAGTTCATCAGCATTCTCACAGATGAGAACATAAGAAGAAGCAGCCTTCCTCATCAGGATGAAGAAGAATATATCATCTCTCTTGATGATCGTGTCTACTCTTTTAAAAGAAGAGAACATCAGCTGTCTGACAAATCGCTCTATGAAATCATAGCGATTGATATTACAAGAAAACATCAGCTCTCCATAGAACTGAACAAAAAGAACAAAGAACTCTCTTCTTTCAATAAACGAATGAGACAATACGGAGAGACAATCGAAGAACTGACGATTGAAAAAGAGACGTTGTCCGCTAAGATGAATATCCATGACAAATTAGGAAATCTGTTGATCCTGTCCCGTCAGTCCTTAGATAAAGAAATGACAGACGAAGAAAAAGAAGTTCTTCTCTCCACTTGGAAGAATACACTTATCGCCTTTGAAAGCATGAAAGAGAGCGAAAGCAATGATACCTATGACGAACTGTTCAAAGCCGCAAAAGATATCGGTATCAGCATTATCTTCAGCGGAAAAAGACCAGAGAGCAGAAAAGGAAAGAAGATCGCAGTCAAAGCGATCATCGAATGTATGACAAACACCATCAAACACGCCAAAGGAAACGAAGTCTATGTCTCTTTCAAAGAGAGGAATCGATTCATTGAGATTCAGATCACCAACAACGGAGAACAGCCCAAAGAAGAGATCAAAGAGGGAGGAGGATTATCCTCGCTGCGCTTGTTCATTGAAAGAGAAGGCGGAAGCATGAAAGTGATAAGCTTCCCGCGCTTTGAGATGAATATCACTATTGAGAAAGGAGACAAGTATGACAGATGAGAAATACAAAGTCCTAATTGTTGAAGATCAGGCCATGCCTAGACAGCTATTCGAACACTTCATCAACACCTCATCCCGTTTTGCCTTAGCAGGAAGCATCGCCAGTGCTGCTTTCACGGAAGTATACTGCCTTTCAAGACCGATTGATCTCATCCTGATGGATGTCATCACAGAAGGCGGAGAAAACGGGCTTGATGAAGCAAAGAAGATCAAGAAGAAATTCCCAAAGATCAAAATCATCATCGTCACATCCATGCCTGAATGTTCCTACATCGAAAGAGCAAAAGAGATCGGTGTCGAAGGTTTCTGGTACAAAGAGACCAATGAACAGCCGATCATCGAACTGATGGAAAAGGTCATGAACGGAGAAATCATCTATCCTAACACTGCACACACTGTGAAAATCGGACTGACAGACAGTTCAAGATTCACCAAGAAGGAGCTAGAAGTCCTTCGCTATGTGACAGGAGGATTCTCCAATATCGAAATCTCAGAGAGGATGAATGTCTCACCGGGTGTCATTAAGAACCATATCGCCGACATGCTTCAGAAGACAGGGTTCCGCTCCCGTACCCAGCTTGCAGTCAAAGCGAGAGAATCCGGCATCGTCATCCTAAACAAAGATGACGAAATCTTATGATTTTAGTGCTAAAAATCAGCTAAAAAGGTAGGATTTATCGAAAAATTCTTCAAAAAATACGGCTAGGGGTGCCAAATGGCACTTTTGCCGTTTTTTTAATGTTGCTAAAATTTCCTAAATACGACACCTACACAAAAAAAGGAGCACACATATGAAACACAAGACGCTTATGACAACGTTGTTGTTATCTTTCATGGCAACCCCTCTATTCGTTTCCTGCGGTGAGAAGGAACATAACTTCTCAACGAAATGGGAAAGCGATGAGAACTATCACTGGCATGTCTGTCTGACAGAAGGCCACAAGGACACTTCTGAAAAAGAAAAACATGTCTGGGACAGTGGAAAAGTCACAAAAGAGCCCACCAAAACAGAAACAGGAATCATGAAGTACGTCTGTTCTACTTGTTTAAGAGAAAAGACGGAAACCATTGAAAAACTGAAGGCGGAAACAACCTATACCATCACCTTCGATAGCAGAGGAGGAAGTGAAGTAAAAAGCATCACTGCTGAAGCAGGCGCAAAGATCGAAGCCCCTGCTCAACCGACAAAGGAAGGCTATATCTTTGCCGGATGGTATGAAAGCAGCGATAACGGAACGACGCTGTCAGAAATACCATTCGAGTTCACTTACATGCCGGCAAGAGTCTTTACCCTTTATGCAAAATGGGGAGAAAGCATCAAAGGCAAAACCTATAATCACACTTCTACCAACCTGAATTGGACTGGAACAGAAGAGCAGAAGAAAGCATTTCTTGCTGAAATGGAGATGAC
>CAKUXT010000082.1 GCA_934700375.1 uncultured Bacilli bacterium
ATAAACAAAAATTGCCTCCGTCATGATTTTCTCATGGCAGAGGCTTCGTTGGAATGCTCCTAATTATTTACGCTTACTCTTTTTCCATCGTACACGCTCCTTTATTACGACTATTTTACCATAACAAAAGCGTAAAAGACACGTACATACAAGTGGTTGTATCAATATATAAAGGCAACTCTTACGAGGCAGACTAGCATCTCTTTATTTCGACACAAAAAGCCGTCTGATATCGATTCTATAATGAATCAATAATGATTAGACGGCTTTTACTTTTATAACTTTCTTAGCACCTTCATGACTCCATCTTCATCATTGGAATCTGTTTCATAATTACAGAGTTCTTTGATAGTAGGATGCGCGTTCTTCATCGCATAAGAATAATGAACCGCTTTAAGCATCTCAATATCATTGAGATAATCGCCAAAGGCCATCGCTTCATCTTTCTTGATATGATACATCTCCATGACATGCTTCAATGCAAATCCTTTGTCAGCATCAGCATTGGAGATATCAATCCAACTCAATCCAGAAAGGACAGTCTTCAGATTCGGTTTAAGATCAACTAATTCCGGATAATGTTTCTCAGCGGAGAAATGTCTGAAATAGATAGCAATCTTGATGATTTCTTTGGCTTTTGCAATCTCTGTAAGACTATCGACCTGTGATAATCGTGCATAATATTTTGTCGCTTCTTTCAGTTCCTCTTCTTCACTGCATTTCATATATGCGGATTCTTTTCCGCAGAGAATCATCGTTGCATCTTTGATACTGCTTATCTTCTCCATACAGAATAGAACATCGTCCTGATTCATGACATTCTCGTATATGACTTTGCCATCATTTACAACCATCGTTCCGTTTTCAGCGATGAAAAGAAGATGATCTTTGATTTCAGAAAACTGCTTTTCCAGTGCATAGTACTGTCTTCCGCTAGCGATAGAAACCATGATATCAGGATGAGATAAGACAAAAGAAAAGAAGTCAGGCGGCAGTTCTTTCTTTGAATTCAGTAACGTACCATCCATATCCAAAGCTATCAATTTGATCATGGCAATTATTCTCCCGCGGGTTATTTTACCACATTCCCTTTTTTCTCTTGTATCTTACTTAGAAAATACGCTGCTATAGTCTAGAATGACGGTCATAGAGGCCACAGGAGCCTTTCCTCCATCGAGCGGCTTACAGAACAATTTGACGATTTTATACTGCTTTGCCGTCTGCTTTTTGATCAGGAATGCGCCCTGATACTTTGCAGTATCATTGCCCATCGGGAAATCGATATAACTGCGATAAGAATCATCGAAATAATAGATAAAGCTTCTGTCTGTTGCATTCTCAGGAAGAACAGATGTTGTAAAGATATAGGGCATATAGTATTCACCATCGTACTGCACTTCCTGTTCAACATCATACTTTAGGACCATTTTGTTGTTCTCGGCATCATATTCGCTCTCATCGCTCGGTTTGATGGTGATCTTTTCCATATAGATCTTCGGTACGATACCCTGTGGTTTCGTTCCGAAGATGGCGACAAAGACAATAGTGATAAGAGAGATGGCAAAGACAATCAAAGATACTGATTTTTTCATAATCTCTCTCCTCTCGTATACACATACTTGATGCGTTCAGAATATAGATAAACATTCAAGGCAAAGAACAACAGGCCAAATAAGGCAAGCTTGAAACTGGCTGTCATCTGAATGGATTTGATCCAGATAAGAGGATCATTGCTGAAGAAGTAGAAAAGAAGAGAGAACAATGCACTGCTTGCAAAAGCGAAGATGATGGAACGGTTCTCATTGCTGGAAAGGAATGAAACATCTCCGAATGAGCTCTGCGGATTTGTAAAATCCAAAGAGGCAGAATATAAAAGGTGTCCTAAGTAAATCAATAGGATGCCAAGTCCTAAGACAAGATTCTCAGCCATCAGATCTTTTCTCATCATGGAGATGATGATATAAGAGGCGATGATGCTGACTGTTCCTAATAGACTAGGAAGGAAAAGCTTGCTTGTAATCAACAATCCATTTTTGACCGGATATGTTCTTCCAAGCTTGAAGGCACCGCCTTCTTTGCTGTAGATCTTAGCGATGTTGCTATTTGAACTGAGGGTGATAAGCAAGGTAATCAGAAGAATAGCGACCTGAACATAGGATAATCCGCGTTTGTTCAGATCCATTGCCATGAAGATCTTGCTGATCAATGCCAAAAGCAAAGGAAGATAGACGAATAATCCAGTGTAGGCGATCATATCGCTGTCTTTGAAATAAAGAAGAAGCTCTTTTCTGATCTGGGCAATAAAAGGAGAACGCGTCTTTTCTCTTTTGAATGTCTTCTTTGTCTTTTCCATGATTTCATCATTGCCGCTTGCAAGTTTCAGATAGAAAGGAGAAGCGAAGGATAAACCGAGGATGAATAAGATAGGAAGAGAAAGGATGACGGCAATAAACGTATATAATCCAGGAAGTGCAGCTCCGACAAAATAGGTGAATGTATAGCCGGTATAGAAACCGAAGTAGAGTTTTGAAGTCTCATAGAAGAAGGAAAGCTTGTTGGAATAAAACTTCAGTCCTTCCTGTATACGAGTAAAATACGGGCTCCAATTGGTAAAGATATCGATCTTTTCCGGTATGATTAAAATGAGATAAGAAGAGACAGAGATGATGAGAAGAGAGAAGAAAACAACTAAGATTCTCTTTGCAATGGAATGCGTGTATAAGAATCTCTTTATGAAATAGAGGGGAACAGAAAGAAGAGCACTGACTAAAACAAAGAGCATATCGATAAGAAGGAAGATAAAGAAGATGACAAATATCATATAGACAGGATAATCGGATACTAGGAAATAACCGACCAAAAATGGTAACTCCAATGTCAGAAAACGAATATAGGTGTTGATAAAGGAAACAGATAGACGAGTGAGAAACAGCGTATTTCCGTTTGTCGGGAAGGTGAGAAGGACTTTGTTGTCGTTTGCAAAATAGAGGTCTTTTGTAACGCGGAAAAGAACCGAGAAGAATGAAACAAACAATAGAATGTTAAGAATGATCGAAGGGACCGACATCGGGACAAAAGGAAGGAGCGAAAATAGGTTCAGCGTAATGCAGACTTTAAAGAAGATGAAAGAGACTGCTGCTCCGACAATGAAAAACAGAATCTTCAATACGATATTGATGATTGACTTTTTTCTGTTTCCTTTGAAATCGATGGATAAGGAGTTGGATAACAGCATCGATAAGAGAATCCAGAACGATTTCCATTCGACATGAAAGAAATCATGGATTCTTTGTTTTCCTGTTTTATCTATACTCATAGGATCTGACCTTTGCTCTCTTCAAGAAGAAGTGCTTTGGCCTCTTCTTCGTTGTCGCTTGTCAAAAGGAGGAAGTCCTTCTCCAAGGTATCTCTTCTTTCAGGATTTGAATCCAAGTCGATCTCATCGACAAGTTTTCCATGCTTGATGATGATGACATCATCACAAAGCGTTTTGACAACATCGATGATATGACTGGAGAAGAAGACAATATAGCCTTTCTTTGCATGTTCACGCATACATTCCTTGATCTGGAAGATACTGTTAGGATCAAGACCGGTCATCGGTTCATCGAGGATCCAGACTTTCGGTTCATGGATCAAAGCAGCAATGATGGTGATCTTCTGCTTCATGCCGTGACTATACGTCTTCATCGGCTTATCGTATCGCTGTGTCATTTCAAGTCTCTTGACGAGATCCTCTTCTCTTGCTTTTCTGACATCCTTCTTCACTTCGAAAAGATCTGCGATATAACTGATATACTGTCTTCCTGTCAGGTTTTCATAAAGGGCGTAGTTGTCAGGAACAAATCCGATGTCTTTCTTTGCTTCCATGGCTTCTTCGCTGACATCATGTCCGCAGACTTCTATCGTTCCTTTTTCAAAGCCGTGGATTCCGACAATGGATTTGATGATGGTGGATTTTCCAGCGCCGTTCTTTCCTAAGAAGCCGTATATTTTTCCGCCTTTGAGATTCATTGAGAAATCTTCGACCGCATAATTCTCAGCTCCGTGATATTTCTTATATAGATGAGATACTTTAAGATCGATTCCGTTGTTTTCCATAATTCTGTTTCCTTTCTTCACGCCTTCCACATATGCCTGATGTTTGATTTTGAACTGCTTTTTTGCAACTCCTAATAAGACGAGTTCATCTGTCATTCTGAAGAGAAGTTCATAGATGAACCACATTCCAAACGCCAATAGGATATAGACAAAATAATAAAGAATATCGTATAGGAGATGGATATCATACTGATATTCTCCGATTTTGAAACTGACAGTGAGAAGGAAGAGGTCTTTTGCCCACTTGCCTAACTTTCCTGCGACGAAATCGGAATTGATGAAGAAGAAGTCAGATGGCGTTCCATGTGCAGTGAGATAGACATTGACAAACATGACAAAGACAAAGTAAATCAAAAATCCGATCTGAGAATAGATGAAGTATTTCATCTTCGGTCTTTCATAGACTCCTAACAGAACGATTAAGACCGGCATGAAGAAAGCATATAGATGGTTGATGTAGAAGTGAATGACAACCGGTGAAAAGACAGAAAGACTGGATGAGAAGTTCGGCATCAGAAGTGCTAAGAAGGCGCCTAGAACGTTGATAAAGAAGGTGAAGTAATAGATGCCATAGCTTCTGAACATCAAGGTGATGGGCATCGTGTACATCGCCGTATTGCAAAGATGCATCGGCCAAGACGAGAAATCAGCCCAGATATCGAATCGGTTGATGGAAATATAACCGAAGAATGTTCCTAAGGAGAGCTGAATCAACGCTGCTCTTTTCTCCTTTTCGGAAAGATGGGAAAGAGTAAGATAGAAATAGACAGGAAGCAAGAAAGCGAGATACATGAAAAGACGATGGGATAAGTTGCTCGGCTCATGCGGATTGGTAAGACCGAAAAGACTTCCGCCTAAAATCAAAGAAGGCGTATAAGCGCTCATGGAAGAAAAGAGGAAGGGAACAGCAAGAGCCAAAAGTGTTTTGACCTGCTTTCTGTTACAGGATAACGGCTTCTTTTCAAAATAGGAGGAGAAGGAATAGAAATTCAAAAAAGCCAGTTCAACACCCATCAGATACATGCGGTAATCTATCTTCTGACCGACGATTCCTAAGATGCAAAGCGGGAAGAACAATGTGATTAAAGAGGAGATTGGAGTCATGATGTATCTTCTGAAAGAAATAGAGATATCACCTAAATAGAACGTGCAGACAAGAGAGGAGATCGTCAATGCGATAATCCAATCATTAAGAATTGTCGATACGCTTCTTTCAAGCAATGAAATAGATACCTGACCATACAACTTGTCACAGATGAGATAACTTTGAAGGTTAAGGTAATCGTAGTACTTGTAGTAATACTGATTGCCGTCAACCAAATAGGAAGCTTCGTTTTTATAAAAATAGAACGTAGCAAAGAAGACGATGAATCCGAGTATCGGAAGAAGCGAAAAGAAGAAACGGATCCTGTTCTCTTTTTCAGCTAGTCTGCAGGAGAGTTTAGTCAGAAACTTGGATTTATAGCTTTTGGCCTTTCTGTCTTTGCTATAAAGATAGAGCAAAACAAAAACGACAGACAATAACAGCATCGTTATTCCAAAAGGCAGATAGCCAAGAGAATAAGGCTGAAATTTGTCTATCGTCAATGACAAAATAAGGCCAAGGAAAAATAAGGCGAGAAAACAGCAAGATGAAATGAACAGCGTCTTATTTTTCCTTAATACCTGAGAAATCATACAGATTAGCTAAGCTTATAATAGTTTCCTAATAACAGACCGTAATTGCAGACACCCTTCATCGTAGAAGGATCCTGAGGATTGACAGACTGGGCTGCTCCATTGACAGTCAAAGCAAGTGCTTTAGAAGCCTTGGAGAAGGTTTCATGCGGAGCAGAAGAAAGGCTAGAGACATCCTGGCCGAGGTGGGATAAGAGGAGATACTGGCTATCGCATAAAGCAAACAAACCTTCACTTATGGCATTCAGTGCAGCATAATGGGCATTCTTTTCTTCATCGACAACCTTAAAGGTGACTTCATTAGCAATTGCAGCATAGGCAAGATTGTTTCCAAAGTCTGTGGAAGTAAGAGCATTGACATAGCCCATGATATTCACAGGGGTCTGTTCCTGAGAAAGGGCAAGTGCTTTCTGGAAGACTAAGTCTCTTCCGCCTAAAGTGGAATAGACGTTCTTTCCGCCGACATTGACTTCGACATTGCTTCCGCCTTTGTTGACAGGAAGTTCAATCGATTCATCATTGATTGGAAGCATGACCATCCAGAAATCGAACTTGTTGACACCGTTCTTATCCTTTTTCATATAGGAAGTCTTGCACTGCAGATTGAAGAGAGCATCGAGGTTTGCAATCTGACCGGCGATAGCACTGGCTCCATTATAGGCATCGAACCAACCGCCTTTTCCTTCTGTGTGATTGGATAAGACAGAAGAGTCATCAATATTGACAATCGTTGATGCCAATTTGGAAAGATCAGTAGGATAGCTAGGAAGCTCTTCGGTTGTCGCATTGAGGAAGAGAAGAGGTCCGCCGGACTTCATCATTTCAGAGTGATTGATATTGACCTTGCCGTTTCCATAGACATAGACACCGGCATTGAAAAGGTCGCGGAAACGACAATCATTGATGTTCAATGTAGAAGAATACCATCCGCCATCAGTTTTTGCATAATGACCTTCAATCATGACAGGCATATAGACTTTCGAAGCGATGACATTGTCAAAGTTCATATTGACAGAGCCTTTGGCAAGCATCGGGCCGCCTTTTGTGATGTTGCTTTCATCGCTGACACCCATGTTTCCGCTCATTTCAAAGTCTTTGAATGTCAATGTGCAGGTCTCCGGATTGACACCGGTAGCATAATCGGAATAGAAGAAGGTGGCATGGCTGGAAATCGGTTTGTTGGCTTCCTGCTTGTCTCCTTCGAAAGAATCGGTAAGGATATACGGGAAAGCGTTCTTATCGTTTTCATCATCATTGATCATCAGACGATGGCAGTTTCCGTAGACGGTGACTTCTTCATTGTCTTTTGTAAAACGATGGTCGATCAATCCAATCCAGTCCTTCAAAGAACCGACGACAGAAGCGTCATTTGCTTCATCTTTCTGCCAGAGCAGGAAAGAAGGAATATCACTTCTGTTGAAGGTGATATCATTCTGGAAGACAAGTCCCTCTGTGGTTTCAGGAAGGCTGTTCTCTTCCTTGAAGGCCTTCATCTTCTCGTTGAACTTGCTGCCATGATTTCCGCAGTTGAGGCTGTTACTCAAAGCGAACATATCGATTGCCTCGTTGACATTGTAGGCAGAGACAACATTGATCTCATAGGATATCTCATTGCTCAAAGAAGGATTAGTGAGAGTCAAGGTGAATTTGCCTGTCACATCCTTTTTGAATTTGACAGTTCCCTTTGTCTTCAGCTCATCGATGAACTCCAATGCATTTTCAAGTTCGACCTTTTCTCCTTTTTCATTCTTCAAGGAGAAAGTCGTATCGGCAGGAATCTTTTCCAATGTGACAATGTCCATCGGATTTTCAGGATTCAAGCCAGTAATTGTCGGCATGAGACTGACTGCATTCTCATTCCCGACATAGTAAGTTCCGGCTTTGATGAATCCATTTTCATAAGTGGTGGCATTAGGAACAGTGAGTTTATTGTTTCCTGTTGTTGTAACAGTACGTGTGTAATTCTCATTGGCAGTCCAGTCATTGAGCTCATACTGAATGTCGATGACCTTGTAATCCATGCTGGTCTTATAGACGGTGCTATCGATCTTCAGTTCAACTTCAAAAGTTCTCTTTTCAGTCAATGTGGAAGTATCGATTGTCGTGTATGTGATCTTATCTTTGTTTTCGCTTGCTTTCAGAGTGCTTACGACTTCCTTGGAAGCGTTGAATGTCTGAATGGCCAATTTGGAATAATCGACTTTGCTTCCGATCGTATATGTCTTGGCGATGCTGTCTTCGACAATGGCGATAAAATCGATTTTCTCATCTTTGGTAGATTCTGTATCTCTGCAGGATGCCAAGGATGTTCCTGTCATGATAAGGGACAAAAGAAGAACGGATAATCTTGTTTTTTTCATAATCAATAAAGTACCTCATTTATTTATATAAACAATATAAGTTTATAAATCTCTCATAATGGATGTAAGAATAGTCCGTTTGTTATACCACAAGGGATTAAACTTATCAATTGTCATATAGCTATCGCTTTCATATTAAATCCGCTTTCAAAAACAGATAATAGAATTATGTCGGGTTAAAAACAATATTCAGCAAACAGATTCCGTTTTTATCAATCTTTTGATTTTGATAAAAAAATCATCAATTTCAATCCCTCGTATAATTCTTTATCACACGAAAAAATTTGTATATTTTTATTT
>CAKUXT010000083.1 GCA_934700375.1 uncultured Bacilli bacterium
GACATTCACCGCTTTGATGAGAATGGGAAAAGATTTGTTCTTGCCGGCATAGAACTGCCTGGAAAGAAAATCAAGGCTCATTCCGATGGTGATTGCCTGTATCATTCTCTTGCCAATTCGATTTTATCCGCTTTGGGTTTAGAAGACATCGGCACTTATTTTCCCGATAATAACGCTGATACCGAAGGGATGGATAGCGAGGATATTCTTTCCTTCGCATTGGCTCAGATGGAAACAAGAGAATATACGATATCCAATATCGTGATCGATGTTGTACTTCAAAGCGTCAAGCTGAAGAATTACAAAGAACAGATCAAAAGCAGATTGTCTGAAGTCATGAATCTATCTGCTGATAGGATTGCAATTCATGCAAATACGAAAGAAGGTCTTGATGCGGTCGGTCATGATGAAGCCGTTGAGGTTTATTCGACCGTCTGCCTAATAAAAATGTGAGGTGCTATTTATGGATATTCAACAGAAAATCAAAGATGAACTGAAGCGTGTCATCGTCAAACTCGGCGGAGAAGTCGAAGACAAAGAGATCGTTCTCTCCCCTTCCGATACACGCGAACATGGAGACTATGCTTCTAACTTAGCCATGAGAAAAGCAAAAGTCTTCCACAAGAATCCGATGGATCTGGCAAATGATATCATCGCCGAGTTTTCACTTGACGGTGTCGATCATATCGAGGCCTGTAGACCTGGCTTTCTGAACTTCTTCTTGAAGCAGGATGAACTCGGTTCCATCATCAAGACAATCGTCAGCAATCCTGAACATTACGGCGAACTTGATATGGGAAAAGGAATCAAAGTCGATATCGAATATGTTTCTGCAAACCCGACAGGCACATTGCATTTAGGACATGCCAGAGGCGCAGCCTTAGGCGATTGCTTGGCTAGACTTTACAAAAAGGCAGGCTATGACGTCACACGTGAATATTATGTGAACGACGCCGGTGTTCAGATGGACCATCTTGCTGAGTCCCTGATGGTTCGTTATCTGGAAGAGTTCTCTCAGGATGCAAAAATGCCTGAAGATGGATACCATGGACCTGAAATCATCGCCTTGGCGAAGGAACTGAAGGAAAAGGTCGGTGACAGTTATCTTGCCGATCCTGAAAGCCACTTGGAAGACTTCAAGCAGTTCGGTGGCATGAAGCTTCTTGATGCTATCAAGAAAGACCTTCATGATTTCCGTGTCGATCAGGATGTCTACACCTCCGAAAAGGCTATCCGCCAAAGAGGAGATGTCGAAAAGGTATTACAACAGCTCAAGCCTTTCTGCTATGAACAGGATGGTGCCTTATGGCTCAATACCACAAAAGACGGAGATGATAAGGACAGAGTTCTCGTCAAGAGCGATGGAAACTATACTTATCTCCTTCCTGATATCGCATATCATAACGACAAGTTCAATCGCGGCTTCGATTTATTGATTGACCTCTTCGGCGCAGACCACCATGGTTATATCGCTAGACTCAAATCCTCACAGAAGGACTTAGGTCACAATCCTGATGCGCTTCATGTCTCTTTGGTTCAGATGGTCAGACTCTTCAAGAACGGCGAAGAGTTCAAGATGAGCAAGAGAACAGGAAATGCCATCTCGATGAAAGAGCTTGTCGAAGAAGTCGGTGTCGATGCTGTCCGTTACTTCTTTGTTTCAAGAAGCGGAACCTCTCACCTCGATTTCGATATTGATCTTGCAAAGACTTTGGGCAGTGAAAACCCTGTCTATTATGCTCAGTATACGCATGCTAGACTTTGCGGCATCATGAACAACGCGAAGGATTTCTATCCAATCGATTATTCTTCTTCTTTGCTTGTCAGCGAATCAGAAAAGAATCTTCTCATCCTTTTGAAAGGATATTCTGATGTCATCAAGTCTGCAACGGTTGAAAACGAGCCTTACAAGGTCACCAATTACATTCACACTCTCGCTCAGAGCATCAATGAATTCTATACGAAGTGCCGTGTCATTGACAGTCAGAATGTAGAGCTTACCAAGGAGAGACTCGGTCTTGTCGAAGCCTGCAAGGATGTCTTGGCTTCCGCCTTGGATTTGATTGCGGTTTCCGCTCCTGAAAGAATGGTATCCGCAGAAAAAGCAGAATAACATTGATTTTTTCAAAAATTGGTTTCTTTCGGTGCACTTTAATAGTATACTTTTAAAGCTAACCTTGAATTATATCTTGATTTGATAAAGGAGAATACACTTATGGTAGATAAATCATTAGTCAATGTCGCATATGAGATTCTCAGCGAGGATTACAACAGCGGAAACAAAGAACCCAAACCGTTCTTGCAGCTCTGCTCTGAAATCTGCGAGAGAGTCGGAATGACTGAAGAAGAATTCATGAAATTGGTTTCCCGCTTCTACACCGATCTGACATTGGATGGACGTTTCGTCATCAAAGAGAACAACACTTGGACATTAAGAGAACATGAGCTTTATAAGAATGTCCATATCGATATGAATAAGGTCTATTCTATCGATGAGTTCGAAGAAGATGATGAAAAGAAAGATGAGAATACGGACGAAGATGATGAAGACAGCTCCGATTCTTATGATGAAGAGAAAGAAGAAAACAACTACGAAGATGATGATACCGTTGAGAGCGGCATGGATGACGATAACGACGAAAACAACTGATTTCATTTGTTAGTATTAAGCCCTCTGAAAAATCAAAGGGCTTTTTGTTTCAGAAAGGATAACCAACATGAATTATTACGATGACGAAAGAGAACAGGTGTTCTCTGAACTTGAAAAGGCAGACAGCATTGTCATTTTTGGCCACAAGAATCCCGATGGTGACTGTGTCGGCTCTGTCTTAGGCATGAAACATGCTCTGAAAACACTGTTCCCGACAAAAAAGGTCTATGCTGTCGGAACACACCCCGCCTATCTTCCTGTCACGGAAGAGAGTGATGATGTATCTGATGAAGTCATCGAAAATTCTTTGGCTCTTATGGTCGACCTCTCTGATTTGGAAAGAGTTGAAGATCAGAGAATCCTCAAAGCTCCGAAGATCGTCTGCATCGACCATCATATGAAACAATACGATGTTTCTTTTGCGATTGTCAGAGATGAAAAGGCACCTTCTGCTACCTTCATTATCGCAAAATGCCTCCTTCTCCGTTATGGCAAGATTCCTAGTGACGAATGTGCAAAGTATCTCTATATGGGATTAGTCACAGACAGCGGAAGATTCCAGTACGATGCTGAACCGGAGACACTTGAAATTGCTTCCAAGCTTGTCAGCTATGGCATCGATTACAGATCGATGTATAACGCTTTATATCGTCAGTCTTCTATCGATCTGAAGTATCGCTCTGTCATTTATCAGAACTTCAAGTTTGATGGTTTGGTCACCTATTGCTGCATGGATAAGAAGACTTATCAGGCATTAGGACTCACCCAGAATGATGCAGGCGGAAAAGTCAACCTCCTCTCTATGCTCGATGATCATCCGATGTGGGCTTTCTTTACTGAACAGGATGACGGAACAATTCGTGTCGAACTTCGTTCCAACGGAAAATACAATGTTCAGAAAGTTGCTGCTCAGTTCAATGGCGGCGGTCATTTGGCAGCTTCCGGATGCAAGCTTGAGACTTTTGACAGAGTTCAGGAAGTCATTGACGCTTTGAATCAGACTGAGAGCATCTAATGTTTGAAAAAGAACTGAATGCAATGATTCTCGCTGGCAGAAAAGCCAGCGATGAAATCATGAAGATTTATAGAAAAGGTTTCAATGTAACGATTAAAAGTGACCAGTCACCGGTGACCGATGCAGACATTGCTTCCAACAAAGTCATCAGAGAGACTTTATCACCTTTCTCTGATATCGGATGGTTGAGCGAAGAAGATTATGATGATAGATCAAGACTGGAAAAACGAAAACTGTTTGTGATCGATCCACTTGATGGAACCAGCGATTTTGTCGAGCGTGATGATTCCTTCGGTGTCAATATTGCACTTGTTGTCGATCGTGAACCTGTCTGCTCGGTCATCGCAATACCAGCACAGAACAAAATCTATTATGCTATAAAGGACAAAGGCTCCTATTTCCTTGACGGAAACGAATCTCTTCCCTTGCATGTATCCGATAGATTAGATCATCTTGTTTTCTTAACATCCAAGACACATTCCTCTTTAGAAGAAGAAAATCTTATTAAAGCAAATCACAACATTATAGATAAAGTTGTTCCTCTTGGCGCTTCAACGAAGGCAGTTGCAATCGCTGAAGGAAAAGCTGATTGCTGCATCCGATATACAAAGATGACAAAGGAATGGGATGTCTGTGCACCTGATCTTTTAGTCAGGGAAGCCGGCGGATTGTTTGTGGACACTTTGGGACAACCCTTTGTCTACAATCGAGAAAACGTATACAACATGAACGGATATTGCATGTTCAATAGAAAGGAAAATCTGAGATTCATCTTATGAAAAAGAATAAACTTTTATTGCTTCCTCTTGTTCTTCTCACTTTAGTCGGATGTGACATCAAAATCAATTTTGGTTCCAATGCGGGTGGAAACACTACCGACAAACAGAATGCCACAACCAAGCCTGAGCTTATTACTGTTTTCTCTATCAATGACCTTCATGGCTCCTTAAAGGAGAATCCTGATGAAGGAGAACTCGGTTTGGCAAAGTTGGAATATGCGATTAAAAATGATGTCGATTACAATCCTGAAACCAGCATCATCATCTCTTGCGGAGATTCATGGCAAGGCGGTTATCTCTCTTATAAGGAAAGAACCATCACTGATGAGCTTCTTGGCGTGATGGGTGTAGAAGCCATGGTCTTAGGAAATCATGAATTTGATTGGGGAATCGATAACATCAAGACTCTTAGAGAACAGTCTCCGTTCCCGTTCTTGGCCTGCAATATCAAAGATCCTAATGGCGGACACACAAACCAGATTTCTGATAATCATGCCATCATCGAGAAAGCCGGCGCTAAAATCGGCATTATCGGCGCTATGGGAGCTGGTGAAGAAAACTCGATAGCAACCTCCTCTTTGGCAGGTTATTCCTTTGATAGCAGAACAAGTATCATTAAAGATGAGGTAAATTATCTCACCGGAGAAAACTGTGATCTGATTCTTCTTGCCGCACACGATTCTTATAAGAACGAAAACGGATATATCAATTCGATTGCAAGCACATTAAATACCACTCAGATTCAAGGCATCTTCGGCGCACACACCCATTACTTCGAATCCGGAGAAGCTGGATCTAACAAAATTCCATTTGTTCAGGGAGGCTGCAATTCAAGAGGATATGCAAAGATGTCTTTCTCTCTTTCTCAGAAGAAAGCTGTTGAACATTCATATGTCAAAGCATTCTCCAGTTATTACAATACTGATTCTTCCTTATTGAATCAGACTATTGTTTCAAGAATTGAAGAGTCTGATAAACGCTATAACGGCTCTGAGGAAATCTGCCAGTTGCAGGGAGATTTCAGAAGAGGATACGAGCTCAATAAGTTCGTTCCTGAAATCATGCTCAAACAGGCAATCAACTATGGATTCAAAGGAAAGAATGAATTGATTGCTCTTCATAACAATGCCGGTATCCGTGCCAACCTTTCTTCAGGTTCTCTGACAAGAGAAAAACTCTTCAAGGTCGAACCCTTCGAAAACAAGGTAAAGATCATCAAGAATATCAGCGGATCGAAAGTCGGTGGCCTTTTAGGAACAATCAACGGCTCTTATTCATCTAAGTTCTATGCTTATATGAGAGAGACGGATCAAGCATTTGACAGCAGCAAGACTTATGATGTCGTCACAATTGATTATGTTTCTGAAGGCTATTATGGCAGACGCTGTTTCGGCGATGCTCCTCAGTACGACTTAAGAAACGAAAAGCCGTTCATCTTGGATATCATGATCGATTATCTTCAGTCATCTGAAAACAAGGTCTACAACGCTGCCGATTATCGTTAATCGACTAACAAAAAAATGACACTCCAGAACAATGCGGAGTGTCATTTTTTTGATACGATTTACTTCTTTTCCAGGCTTGCAGTCTTCTCTGCATCTTTTCTGAAGGAATCCAATCCTTTATCAGTCAAAGGATGCTGAATGAGAGACTTCAGAACCTTATAAGGGACTGTTGCGATATCGGAACCTTCCAATGCGCAGTTTTCAACATGGGCTTTGGAACGGATAGAAGCGGAAATGATCTTGGTGTCATATCCGAAATTCTTCTTGAGAGTGACAATGTCCTTGATGAGCTGAACGCTGTCCCAGCCGTTATCATCCAATCTTCCTAAGAAAGGTGAAACATAGGTTGCATGATTCTCCATGGCAAGAAGAGCCTGGGCGGATGAGAAGCAAAGTGTGACATTGGTAGGAATGTGTTCTTCATAAAGTGCTTTGCATGCCTGAAGACCGGCCATGGTCATCGGCAGTTTGATAACAATATGCTTCGGATCGATTGCGTAAAGCTCTTTTGCCTGCTTCATCATGCCGTCGAAATCTTCGGCAGTGACTTCAGCGGAAATAGGACCATCGATCAATTTTGTGATCTGAGTGATGACATCTTTCTGTGTCAGTCCTTCTCTTGCAATCAAAGAGGGATTTGTCGTGACGCCTTTGACAAAGCCCCATGTGGCAGCTTCCTTGATTTCTTCAATGTTTGCTGTGTCGATAAATAAAACCATTTTGTATATCTCCTTATTGAATATTATAGTTCTTCGTTTTTCTTTTTCTATAGAATCGGCATGGGGGTGTTGCTTCCACGGAAGAGGTTGAAGAATCCCATGCCTAAATAGGCATTGTAGCGTCCTGCTTTCTTGTTATAGACAGAATAAGGTGACTTTTTTGACGAGGGGTCAAGGAAAAGCAGAGACTCCAGTTTCTGATCGATGCTCTTGTATTTCTCGGCGATTCTTTTTTCTTTCAGATACTTTCTGATATAGAGAATCATGAAGTCATTCTGATTTTTGACAGAAGAGACATCGACGGGAACAGCATCGAATGATTTGTTGATTGTCTCAAGACATTCAATCATGTTCTTTGGCAGGAATCTTCCGTCATCCTGCATTGTTTTGATCGCATTGTTGATGTCATCCAATCTCGTCTTTTCATATGGAATGACTTTTTCGTATTCGATGATAGCTTTCTTTTTGGCTCCGTTCATCAAAAGTCGGACAATAAGCGCGGAGAGAAGATAGAAAGCGAGGACACCGACGATGATAATTGCATAAACCCACCATTTCATAGACTTAATCCTCAGCCTTTCTTTTCTTCATTTCTGTGGATGCTGTCTTCCTTATTGAAATGATTTCCGTGATATCTCTTGTGAAGCTTGTCTAAGTTATACTGAGCGACTTCTTCTAATGTGACACCTAATCCAGAAGCGGTTTCTGCGATATACCACATGACATCGCCAAGCTCTTCGATCAGATGCTCTTTATTCAGTTCATGACCCTGGAAACGATTCTTTTTGACGATGTCGCAGCATTCACCGCTTTCTCCGGCTAAGCCTAAAACACCATTGAGGACCATGTCCTTTCTGCCATCTTCGCTGATCAGGTCAAATGCTTCTTTCTGATACTGATTGAAATTGATTTTCTCGTCCATTGTGTTTTGTCCTTTCTAGTCGACAACTACTTTGAAGTCTTTCTTTATGAATTTGTCCAGAATCTGTTTTGTTCCCCTTAGAAGCTCTCTTTCATCAGGAAGAGAATCCAGGCTATAGAACGCGATATGATCAGATTCTTGATCGTGAGGATTGATTTTCTCACTATCTTTTATTTTATCATAGAAGATGAGATCTACATAATAGGTTACGTCACCGTTCGGATAATGGAAGACCTCTTTTTCTCCAGATAAAACCATGAATAATTCAGGATTGTTCAAATGAATGCCGGTCTCCTCATAAATCTCTCTTTTAAGGCCTTCTATTGCGGTCTCACGAAGCTCGATCGCTCCGCCCGGCAAACAATACTGACCATTGTCATGGCGCTTCTCTAAAAGGATTTCTCCCTTTGAATTCTCAAGGATTGCGCAGACTCCTACTGATAACATCGGATCATGCCCGATAAACTTTCTTATCGATTGAATATAGTCCATATAGAATTATGACTCCTGTTCTAGTATCATTATAACGAGAAGTGAAATTACATGGAACAAATTAACAAGATAAATACAGAGAAGGCATTGTCATATCTGAAAGCCGGATACCATCTCTATAGCATCGTTGACAAAAAGGAAGTCCATTTTGTCTTTCGTAATGATATGGTTTTGGTCTTTGGAGAAAATAACTTTCAGTCATTGAATGAATATTCATTCAAAGAATTATACAAAGACTGTGTCTTTCAGATTGATATGGAGTCCGAAGAAGAGGCGGTCGATATGAAAAAAGATGAGGAGTATTACTCCTGGAAGCAATAGTCTTTACTCATAGG
>CAKUXT010000084.1 GCA_934700375.1 uncultured Bacilli bacterium
CTAATAACAAAGTTGTTGGTTTACCTGATATTGAGATGACTATCACCGCCAGAAACAATTACGATATGCATTTGCTTTCCCGTCTTAACAAAGGCGATGAATTCATCCTTTCTTTATCCAATTCGGATGATGTGTATGGTGATTTTGACAACCTAATTTTACCTGGTGTCAGAGTCGTCGGCTGCTTATGCCGCGTCGTTGATGTGACACCTGTCCCGCAGGGCTTGAAAGCCGTTGTCATGGGCAAATCCGCTGTCGAACTCTCTGATTTCAATGTCGATTCCGTCTCTGGAACCGTCATGGCCACTGTCAATCAGCGCCCGATCTATCAGAGAGACGATGCAAAGATCTATGAGATGCTTGGAAAATTTACTACTTCTTATACCACTTTAAGAAAGAAATATCCGCAGCTCCCTGAATTGGTCGATTTCTCTCAGACAGTTCCCGATATTTTGAATGTCCCTTATCATATCGCAGCCTTCTTAGGCACTGCCAATTTGACAAAACAGCTCATTCTCGAAGAGAAGGATCCGATTGAAAAGTTCCGTCTCTGCATTTCCGATCTCGATCGTTTCAATCTTGACAGCAAGATCGAATACGATATTCAGAAACAGGTCTCTGATTCCATCGATAAGAACCAGAGAGAATATGTTCTTCGTGAGAAGATGAAGGTCGTCAAGAACCAGCTGAAAGAATTCGATGGCGGCGATGCCACCGATAAGATCGAGAAGAAGGTCGATGACAACCCTGAACTCTATCCTGAAAGCATCCGCAAACGCATTCATAGCGAGCTTGCCCGCCTGAAGGCGATGCCTGCCGGAAGCCAGGAAGTCGGCATCATCAACAATTATGTTGAATTATTGGCTGATTTGCCTTGGCGCATCTCTTCTCAGGACAATGAAGATCTTGACTATGTCAAGAAGATTCTCGATGAGAACCATGACGGCTTGGAGAAACAGAAGGATCGTATCCTTCAGTATCTCGCTGTGAAACAGCTCACAAAGTCTTTGAAAGCTCCTATCCTTTGCTTCTATGGTGCCCCTGGTGTCGGTAAGACATCCTTGGCTATTTCCATTGCACAGGCTTTGGGAAGAAAGTTTGTCAAAGTCGCTTTAGGCGGTATTTCCGATGAAGCCGAAATCCGCGGTCACAGAAAGACCTATATCGGTGCTATGCCTGGCAAGATCATCTCCGGCATGAACAAAGTCGGAACGAACAACCCTGTCTTCTTACTCGATGAAATCGATAAGATCGATGGTGGCGGATACAAGGGTGATCCCGCAAGTGCTTTGCTTGAAGTCCTCGATCCTGAACAGAACTCCATCTTCATGGACAACTATCTCGATGAACCGTTTGATCTCAGCAATGTTCTTTTCATCTGCACTGCCAACGATATCTCCAAGATTCCTGGTCCTTTGATGGATCGTCTTGAGATGATCGAACTCAATACTTATACCAAGTTCGAGAAGGTTTCAATTGCAAAGAATCACCTCATCTCCTTGGAAGAGAAAGCAAACGGCATCAAGCCCGGCATGATGGAATGGAAGGATGAAGCCCTTGACTACATCATCGAATTCTATACCATGGAAGCCGGCGTACGTGAATTGCGTAGAAAAATCGGTACAATCGATAGAAAGTTTGCTGTTGATTATCTCCGTGATCCTTCTAAGAATCATCTTGTTGTCGATAAAGAAGTTGTCAGAAAATATCTCGGTGCTGAAATCTTCACGCACGAGTGCAATGTCGATGATTCCCAGGTCGGTATCATCAATGGCTTAGCCTATACGCAGGCCGGTGGTGAAGTCCTTAAGATCGAAGTCAATACCTTCCCTGGAAAGGGTGCTTTGATCCTTACCGGTAACTTGGGCGATGTCATGAAGGAAGCCTGCGAGACGGCTTTAAGCTATGTCAAGAGCATCGGACCGTCTTTGGGCATCAACCCTGAATTCTTCTCCAACAATGATATTCATATTCACTTCCCTGAATCCGCTACACCGAAGGATGGACCTAGCGCTGGTGTTGCTACAGTCACCTGTATCATCTCCGCAATCTGCAATGTCCGCATCCGCAACGATGTCGCTATGACCGGTGAAGTCGATTTAAGAGGCAACGCAATGCCTATCGGCGGTCTTAGAGAGAAGACCAATGCTGCTTCTAGAGAGCACATCAAGACTGTCTTCATCCCGAAAGAGAACCATAAGGACAGAGAAGAGCTTCCTAAAGAGATCACAGATGCTGTCAACATCGTCGAAGTCAGCAAAGTCACCGATCTCTTCTCTGGTGTCTTCTTAGAGGACATCACGAAGATGGAGGATGAAATCTACAAGAGAACTTCTCCTGCCAATAAGGATAAGACCACTGCCGCAAAGAAGACGAAGACCAAAGTGAGTGCATAACGATGGCCAAGAATGACTTTCAGGACGTCAATTTCGTACGTTCCGCTGTGGAAAAGAAACAGTTTCTGTACGATAAGCCTGCCGTCACCTTCATCGGACGAAGCAATGTCGGAAAAAGCACATTGATCAACCAGCTTGTCAGAAGAAAGAACTTCATGAAGACTTCCAAGACCGCTGGTCAGACCAACATGGTCAACTATGCAGTGATCGACAACAAGTTCTATCTTGTCGATGTCCCTGGCTATGGCTATGCGACCTTTGCAAGAGACCATTTTGCCAAGCTGATGGATGATTTTCTCATCGACAACAAGGCTCTTAAAAAGGTTTATATTCTCATCGATGCCAGAAGACTTCTTCTTCCGGCAGATGATGAGTTTGCCGAGTATCTGGAATCCTTGAAGATTCCGCATGCCTTTGTCTTCACAAAGACGGACAAGATGACTGCTTCCGAAAAGCATTATCTCAAGCTTCAGGAAGAAAAGCTTGCTCCGATTCCTTGCTTTGAAGTAGGCTTGAAAAAAGAAAGCGCCTATCAGGCGTTAAGAGACGATATCATCAAGACGGTCAAAGGGGTTTAACAACCCCTTTTCTCTTGTAATTGAAAAAGAGAACGATTATAATTTTTTCGCTATGACGGGAAGGGAAGTCGTCAAGTCCTAAATAGAGAGTCCGGATGGTGGAAGCGGATTAGGAAAGCGATGTTCTGTCGTCCCTGAGCACGTGTCGTAAACTGAGAGCGGTGATACCGAAGAGGGGTGGTACCGCGCAATGAAAATTGCGTCCCTTCACGAATATTGATTATTTGGGAGGGACTTTTTCTATGAAAGAAATGCAAAAAGCCTATGACCACACATTAGTGGAAGACGGTAAAGAGAAGTTTTGGGAAGATAACGGCTATTTCGAGGCGATGAGAAAGGAAAATCTGAACAAGAAGCCTTTCTCCATGATCGTTCCGCCTCCGAATGTCACCGGTATTCTTCATATCGGACATGCGACCAATACCACAATCCTTGACATCATCGCCAGATACAAGAAACTCAGCGGCTATGATGTTCTTTTCCTTGCCGATATGGACCATGCCGGTATTGCAACGCAGGCCAAAGTCGAAGCGAAGCTGAGAGAAGAAGGCTTGAATAAATACCAGCTCGGCCGCGAAGGATTCTTAAAAGAAGCCTGGAAGTGGAAAGAAGAGCACGGCGACTATATCTCCAAGCAGTGGAGAGCCTTAGGTCTTTCCATGGATTATTCCAAAGAGAGATTCACGCTTGATGAGGGCATGTGCGATGCTGTCAACAAAGTCTTCAAAACCCTTTATGATGAAGGCCTTATTTACAGGGGCGAAAGAATCATCAACTGGGATCCTGTCTTGAAGACTGCACTTTCCGATATCGAAGTCAGCTATTCTCAGGACAACGGTCACTTCTATTATTTCAAGTACTGGCTTGAAGATCATTCCAGATATCTTGAAGTCGCAACGACAAGACCGGAAACAATGTTCGGCGATCAGGCTGTCTGCTTCAATCCTGATGATGAAAGATACAACAATCTTGAGGGAAAGAAGGTCATCAACCCTGCTAACGGCGAACTGCTTCCGCTGATCGGAGACCGCTATGTCGATATCGAATTCGGAACTGGTGTCATGAAGTGCACACCTGCTCATGATCCTAACGACTTCCAGATTGCAAAGAGACACAATCTCGCTTTTGTCAAAACAATGAACGAAGATGCCACCATGAACGAAAACTGCCCGAAGGAGTATGTCGGACTGGATCGTTATGAGTGCAGAAAGAAACTGGTCAAGCAGATCGAGGAACAGGGAGACTTGATCAAAATCGAAGATATCGTCCACAATGTCGGACACTCCGAAAGAAGCAAGGCTGTCGTCGAACCGATGCTTTCCAAGCAGTGGTTTGTCTCGATGAAGCCTCTTTCCGAAGCAGTCATGAAGATTCAGAAGAGCGATAAGAAGACCGATTTCTTCCCGTCCCGCTTCAGCGATATTTTCTATTCCTGGCTTGCCAATACCGATGACTGGTGCATCTCCCGTCAGCTTTGGTGGGGGCACAGAATCCCGGTCTATACCAACAATAAGACAGGTGAAGTCGTCTGCTCTGTAGAAAAACTTCCTGAAGAAGAGTACACTCAGGACAACGATGTTCTTGACACCTGGTTCTCTTCTGCTTTGGCTCCTTTTGCCTTCTTGGGCTGGCCGAATGAAAACGATCCTCTTTACAAGAGATATTATCCTCTCGATGTCATGGTAACCGCTTATGACATCATCTTCTTCTGGGTTGAAAGAATGGCTTTCGAAGGCGTTCATTTCACCGGAAAGTTGCCTTTCAAGAAGGTCTACATCCATGGACTTGTCCGCGACATTCAGGGAAGAAAGATGTCCAAATCCTTAGGTAACGGCATCGATCCCTTTGATGTCATCAAGAAATACGGAACCGACTCTCTCCGCTTTGCTCTTGCTACCGGCGGAACTCCTGGTCTTGATATCAACTTCTCCTTCAACAAGGTCGAAAATGCCCACAACTTCCTCAATAAGGTCTGGAACGCATCCCGTTATATCCTCTCCATGCTCCCTGAGGACTTCGTCCCCGAAGAGCTGAAGAAAGAAGACCTTTCTTATCTCGATGAGTGGATTCTCAAAGAGTGCGATAATCTTCTCGATGCAGTCAGAACCAACATGGACAAATATGAACTCGGTCAGGCTGCCGATTATCTCTATTCTTTCGTCTATGATGAATTCTGCTCTGAATATCTTGAGTACACCAAGGTCGCTTTGCAGGGCGAAGACGAAAAGGTGAAGAAGGTCACCCTTCAGGTTCTTTACTCCATCCTCAAGAAGATCCTTGTCGTTCTCTTCCCGTTTGCTCCGTTCATCTCCGAAGAGATCTACTCCTATCTTCCGAAGCATAAGAACTCCGTCTACGAGGAAGAATATCCTCTCGATTACGGGTTCGAATACGAAGAAAAAGATATCGATGTCGCTCTTTCTTTAAGACGCGCCATCAAAGAAATCAGAAACCATAAGTCTCAGCTTTCACTTGCTCCGAATGCACCGATCGAACTCGTCTTCTTCGGCGAAAAGAAAGCCTATGACATGGCCTTCCCTTATCTGAAGAGATTCTCCTTTGCTTCTTCTATCACCCTTTCTGACGTCAAGAGAGACGATTACATCTACTTCCCGTCCTTTGCTCTTGCTCTCATCGACAAGGAAGACAGCGATACCTCTGAACGCATCAACAAGAGAATCGAATTCCTGAAGAATGAGATCGCCCGCTCTGAGAAGATGCTCTCCAATCAGAACTTCATCTCCAAAGCCAAACCTGAAAAGGTCGCTGCAGAGAAAGAAAAGTATCAGAAATATCTCGACGAACTCAACAATTATCTGAAAAAGTAAAATTCTTTTTGTGAATCGGCCTCCTTCGCATGAATATTTATGTGAAGGAGGTTTTTATTTATGACCAAATTAGATGTAATAGAAGAAAAAGAGACCGTAGGCGGAGAAGCGATTACACTTACAGCGATCATGGCAATACTGGCAATCGGCCTTGTCACTGTCATCTGCTACAAGCTGTTCTTCTCCGAAAAAGGAAAGACGACGCTCCCTGGAGGATTCTCCTTTTCATGGGAGTGAATTATCCCTACTTCAAAGGGACTTTAGAACTGATGCCCAGAGAAAAAGCGGCACAGTGTGGAATCGAGTCGTTATCCGATGTGGAGCTCTTTGCACTTCTTCTTGATACAGGGACAAAACAGGAGAATGTATTAGAGCTTTCAAGTCGTCTTCTCTTTGAAAAAGGAGGGATGGTTTCAGTCTTCTATTCAGAAGAAGATCTTGAATCGGTCAAGGGAATAGGAAAAGCGAAGAAGTATCGTCTGATGGCTGTGAAAGAAATCATAAGACGGCTTCCGTTTGAAAAAGAGGAGAGAGCAAAAAGCGCCCAGGACGTCTATCGGATGTGCAGAAACATTTTTCTTGGGACAGAAGGTGAAAAACTGTTGGTTCTTTATCTTAGTTCGGATAAACGCATTCTGAAAAAGGAGGAATTTTCTCAGAATTCTTCCAGTGAGGTCTCATTGCCTGTCTTAACGATTCTTCATCATGCGCTCTCTTCAAAAGCAAAAGGCGTCATCATCATTCACAATCATCCCTCTGATAATTTAGTGCCCAGCGAGATGGATAGGTATGCAACAGCAAAGCTGAAAGAAAAATTGAAGCTGGCCGATGTGATTCTCCTCGATTCGATGATCGTTTCCAGCGATGGCTATTATTCATTCCGCGAGGAAAAAGAAAGTGTTTTCTGCTGACAAAAATTGTCGGTTTTTCTAGAATAAAGGCTCTTAACTCTGACATTTTTGAAAAAAGACAAAAAAAGAAGAGACAACAAAGGCAATATTCACTTGAATCTTTCGAAAAACACTAGATTTTTCGTTGCAAGTTGACTTTTAGCAAATTATAATATTCAGTAACTATCAAGGAGGAGTTAAGTATGGCTTATAAAATTGATAAAAATCTTCAGGCTGGCTTAGATCTGATGGAAACTAATGACAAGGGCAAGTACAAAAAGGCGATGAAGCTGATCAACAAATCAGCTCAGTCCGGTGAAACTAAGGGAAAGTCTTATTTCTTCATTGCAAAGATCTTGAGAGAAGGACTTCTCGGCTTCGATCCTGATATTGAAATGAGCAAGAACTATTATGATGCTGCAATGGGCCTTTTCGATAAGGAAGCCTGCGACAGCCTCGATCATAAAATGATGGGCGATTATTTCAACTATGGCCTCGGAACAAAGGCTATCGACAAGAACCGCGCACTCGATTTCTATGATATGGCCGCTGAAGAAGGCGACGAAGAAGCAAAGACCAAAGCAGAAGAGATCCGTTCTCACCAGATGAAGGGAACTCCTGTCGCTGCTCCGACACTTTCTCCTAAGACCGAAGTCAAAGTCGAGGAAGTCAAACCCGTCGAGGAAAAGCCTCTTGTCGAAAGAAGAGTCGTCGAAGTCGCACAGGCTCCGATTGTCTCCTCCGAAAACAGAGAATTCGAAACCGATGATCCGACATTGCTCGATGTCATCGATGCCGAACAGGCAACAATCAAGGTCATCCGTGTTTTGGATGCTCCTACCTCTACAAGACAGGATAAGCTCGATGCGATCGAAATGGCAAAAGACGCCGCAGAACATGGTTCTGTCCGCTCTGCTGTTTTAGTCGGTTATCTCTATGAAGGCGACAACTCCTTGGTTCAGAAAGACTATGAGATGTCTGACAAGTATTATAAGATGGCTGTCGATAAAGGTTCTGCCACTGCTTTATTCCGTTTAGGTATTCTCTATACAGATAAGGATGCTCCTTTCTATGATATCCGCAAGGGCCATGAGATGATCATCGCCTCTGCAAGAAAAGGCTATGTCTGGGCATTGATGTATATCGGCGATTGCTTCCGTCAGAAGGTTGTCGATGACAGAAATCTTGAATTGGCCTATCGCTATTATTGCTTAGCCGGCGAAAGAGGATTAGGACTTGGCTATCACTTTATGTCCGAAATCGATGCTTCTCGTCAGCAGCTCAGCTTAAGCAAAGACCATGAAAGAATGGCGATCGACAATGGATATGATCCCTCTATGGGTTATCAGGATCCTTTGTTCTATACTTTACACATCTAATATCCTGTTTGCTGAATGAATTCATAACGGCGCTTGCTTCTTATAAGGCAGGTGCCGTTTTTCTATTTATAAAGAATAATGATATTTTCTAACTTTAATAGCATAAATAAGAAATAGAATTTCACATAATTTATACTCTTATATTTCTTCTAAAAATAAATTCGAAAAAATATTTCAAAAAATTGTTGACACAGCAATAGGCAGAATGATAGAATCTTTAATGCGCCAAAAAAGCGCACTGATACGATTGCTCTTTGAAAACTGAACGGGATGACCAGTACATACACAAGTAATACGTCAATTTCCTTATAGGAAGAGA
>CAKUXT010000085.1 GCA_934700375.1 uncultured Bacilli bacterium
TCATCGGGTTACCTAAGTATTCCCATAAAGTGAGACCTTCACCAGGTTTTCCGGTTCCAAGACCGCAAGCGATACAAATAGAACAGATAACGGCAGAGATGATAAGAGGAACGAACATCGTACCAGCAGGAATCTTGTTCAGGAACTTCCAGATACCGATTCCCTTGAATTGTTTCTTTTCTTTTTCCATAGATTTACACTTTCATGTTTCTTTTAGGCCGGCCAAAAAGAACGTGAAAGATTGTAAGGCTCTCCCCCATTGATTTGAATATTCTTTTGAGCTAAAATTTTATACGATTTTTGTGCTAGGAGACCAATATGGACATTTATCAGAAATTGCTGAACATTCAAGAAAACGCCGAAAGCATTCATGATTTGTTAAAAGGATATTACGACCTCATCCCTTCTCCGATGGCTGTCATCGACAACAATTACGATATCGTTTCCTATTTTGTTCTGAATGATACAATCGGAGACGACTTATACAATTCGACGATGAAGACTGGTCATTGGAACATCGAAATCATCAGCGATGTCTCCAAGCATTTCCTCGAAAGCGACAGTGACCGCACCATCTTCGAATACAAAGGGAGAAAAAGACTGTTCCAAAAAATAATAAATGATAAAAAAACCATTGGTTTTCTTGTCATTGTGGAGACTGATAAGCCTTTGGAGCAGATCAATCAGGAAGTGCTGTTCCATTTAGTGAAATCCATCTCCAAAAAGTTATCTTCTTCCCATACAAATCTTTCTCACTCTTCCACTGTCGCTCTTCTTTCCTCGCTTATTAACAATGACATCCATGAAGAGGATGTCATGGAAGAGAAGATCAAAGAAGAGGAGATAGACATCTCCTGTTTAAAACAATATATTCTCATATCATTGTCTGGTCTGAAAAAGAGCAGATATCACTTCTTCGAAAAAGATGCCAGCAACATTTTCGATGACGCTCTTTTGTTATATAAAGACAAATACCTTCTTATATTCCCACGCGATGACATCCATGAAAAGAAAGTCATCAGCTTCCTTTCCAGAAATCAGCTTTCTGCCATTCTTTCTACTCCATTATTGTCCTTGTTCGACCTATCCTTTTCCTATCGAATCAATGCAAAACTATTGGATTACCTGATAAAGAAAGAAAAACAGTATCTCTTATATAAAGAAGAAGAGCACTACTCTCTTCTTCCTATCATCGGCATCGAAGACAAAAAGAATCTGTTTTCCATGATTCATCCTGACATGATGAAACTCTGGAACTATGACAAAGAGAACAATACCGATTACTGTTATACCTTATTGATATATCTTTCCAGCGGAAAGAGTCTGATGGAGACAGGAAATCGTCTCAGTTTTCACAAAAACACCATCGGATACCGCATCAATCAGATCAAAGATATCATAGAGAATGATCTCGAAGATTCTAGAATCTGCATCAATTACATCTCCTCTTTGGCTACCATCGATTATTTAAACTATTCTGAGTGATGATTTTGACCAAAAGAAGACCTCTACCGACTATAATATAGATATGAAATACATTCAGTTATGTACAACAACCACCTATGAAATCGGTCATTCCATCATCAAAGCAGAGGACTATGCCAAAAGAGCAAAAAATCTAGGCTATGATAGCATTGCCGTTTCAGACAACAACATCCGGGCATACCCCTCTTTTGAATATGCCTGCAAGAAGTATGGTCTCTCTCCTCTTTTCGGTTATAGAATACAGCTTGCCAGTTCCATAAAAAAACCATACCACGCATTTCTCTATATCAAAGACGAGGTCGGATACAAAAACCTCTGCAAACTGATCTCCTTGAAGGAAGAAATCATCGGAACAGCATTGTTAAAGCAATACCATGAAGGTCTTATCCTTGTCATTCAGGCCGATACTGAATTCTATTATCAGGACTATTTTTTGACAAAGATATCCCCTGATATCTTTGCCTATCACAAAATATTCCAGGATGATTTCGCTTTCGGAATCACACTGAGAACCAAAGAGGATAGGGAAGACAGCCCCGTATTATACAAATACTGCCAAGACAATTCTTATCCCATCATTCCGCTTCCTGAAGTCCATTATCTGGCAAAACAGGATTATTCATCCTATTGTCTTTTTCAGGCAGGTCTTAAAAAAGAAGTCTATCATGAAAACGAAAATGAATCCTCTGACTTCCTCCTTTCTCCGACTGCCTTAAAAGCGATCTACAGAGAAGAAGATATCAATACGCTCTCTTCTATCTTCGGAAACATCGACTTCACTTTCATCAAGAAAAGAGGAAAGATGATTCATATCGATAACGATGATGAATCTTTGAAACAGACTGCATATCAGGGACTGAAAGACAAAGGTCTCGATAAAAATGAAACCTATACAAAGAGACTGGATTATGAGCTCTCAGTCATTAAGGACATGCACTTTTCATCCTATTTCCTCATTGTCGAAGACTATGTCTCTTTTGCAAGAGAATGCAAGATCAAGGTAGGACCTGGAAGAGGATCCGCAGGCGGTTCTCTTGTCTCCTATTCTTTAGGAATCACCGATGTCGATCCGATCAAATACGATCTTTCCTTCGAGCGTTTCCTCAACCCGAAAAGAAAGACGATGCCGGATATCGATATCGACTTTGAAGACACAAGAAGAAATGAAGTCGTCCATTATCTTGAAAACAAATACGGAGAAGAAAAAGTAGGAACGATCAGAACATTTGTCTGTCTCAAACCGAAGAGCGCTCTCAATCTCATCGGTCCTGCTTTATCTGTTCCAGACAACCGAATCAAAAAGATATCATCACTGATACCGGATACTGCTTCAACATTCGAAGAAGTGAGAAAAGATACTACATGGAAAGGAAACAAGTTCAGAGAACTGATGAAAGATGATTACTTCCGTTCCATCGTCGACAAAGCGGAATCCCTTTTAGGATTAGTCGTCAACACCTCTTTCCATGCACCTGGTGTCATCATCAGCGAAGATAATATCTCAACCTATTGTCCAAGAGAGAACGGAGATTACGGAACGATCGAATTCGAATATCCGTATATGGAGCAGATGGGATATCTGAAAGTCGATATCCTTCCTTTAAGCACGCTCTCTTTCATCAAGAGCATCGAAGAAAGAATCATGAAGAACGGAAACAGTCTTATCGACATTCAGGAGAACCTGAACGATAAGGAAACCTTCCTTCTGCTCAACAAACTTCATCTCGGCGCTATCTTCCAGCTCGATGCGACACTTGGCATGAAGGAAGTCGTCAAGATGATCAAGCCGCAGTCATTCTCCGATATTCCTGCCATTCTTGCCCTGTATCGTCCTGGACCGAAAGACTATATTCCCTTATATGCAAAAAGAAAGAATGGTCTTATCAAAACCGAATATCCGGATGAGAGACTGAAAGACGTTCTTTCTGAAACTTATGGCATCATGGTCTATCAGGAACAGGTCATCAAAGCCGTTCAGGTCGTCGCTTCCTTCTCAGCAAGCGATGCCGACCTTTTCAGAAGAGCTATTTCCAAAAAAGACATCTCCAAGATGGAGATGTACAAAGAGCAGTTCATCAAAGGCTGTCTGAACAACGGCATCGATGAAAAGAAGGCACAGAAGCTCTATCTTGATATTGAGAAATTCGCAAACTACGGTTTCAATAAATCCCACGCCTACTCCTATGCATTCATCACCTATCAGCTGCTTTATTACAAAGCGCATTACCCGAAAGAATTCTACGCCTCTGCTTTCAAACTTCATTCTCTCTCTTCCACTACCGGATTAGGTTTAGTCAAAGAGCTAAGAGATGATGGCTATCATCTTCATGTACCTGATATCAACCTCTCTTTGAAAGATGACATTCTCTTCCATGATGATTTCATCTATCTCCCTTTAGAATTCATTGCAGGAGTCGATAGCAAAACCATTCAGTTCCTGATGGAAGAAAGAGAAAAGAAACCATTCACCTCTTTCTACGATATCATCCAAAGGCTGATTGAAAAAGACAGCAATATCGATAAGAGAACGCTGTTCTCATTGATCGATAGCGGCGCTCTTGATTCCTTAGAAAAGAACAGAGCCGGCATGGAAAGCCATTTAGATCAATACATCGATTTTGCAAAGATGGCATTCGATGAATCGCTTCTTCCAAGCGTAGATGACATCAAAGAAAAACAAGGACAGAAGCTGCTAGGCGAGAAATCAAAGCTCGGTCTTATCATCAGCAAAAAGATTTCATCCATCGCAAAGAAGCAAGGATACGCTTCATTCCTCATCAGCGATGTCTCTCGCTACGAACTTGATAACACGCTCACGATCGATAACGAGAGCAAAAGCTATCAGATTGCAGTCAATAAGAAAGAAAACTACAAAAAAGGCGATATCTTATTGGTACAGGCCGAAGACTACTATAAGAGCAAAAAGAGAATCTATCCGATTGATACGATACTTTACAAGGAGAACTAACGATGTCCAAAACCTATATTGTCGACGGAAACTCATTATTGTTCCGCGCCTATTATTCAACCGCCTACACCGGTAATATCATGACAACAAAAAGCGGATTGCCGATCAATGCAATCTTCGCTTTTCATAATCTCATCAAAAAAATCAAAGCCATGGTCAATGATGGCGACCACCTTTATGTCACCTTCGATACTGGAAAGCCGACCTTCAGAAAGAAAGAGTTCGAAAACTACAAGGCACAGCGTTCTCCCGCTCCGCAGGAACTGGTCTGTCAGATGCCGATTGCAAGAGAAATGCTCGATGCAATGGATATCTGCTGGGATGAGATGGAAGGATATGAAGGAGACGATCTTGCAGGATCGATGGCAAAATATGCCAGCGACAAAGGCGATGATGTAAGACTGTTCACCTCCGACAAAGACTTCCTTCAGCTTTTGGATTTCTCCAATCATGTCACAGTCGAAATGCTCAAAAAAGGACTCAGCGAGACTATCTGCTATACAAAGAACAATCTCAAAGAGCTCTTTGGTCTCAATCCTGACCAAATTGTCGACTTCAAGGGCATTGCAGGCGATAGCTCCGATAACTACAAAGGAATCAAAGGCATCGGTGAAAAGACAGCGATGAAGCTTCTTTCCGAACACGGCCATCTTGAACAGATCATTGAATACTGCAAAGCAAATCCGAACAACAAGACCAATCAGAAGATCATCGACGGAGAAGAGGATGCTCTCTTCTTCAAGAGCCTTGCCAATATTTACACCGATCTTGATATGAAAGAGGACTATGATAAGTCTCTCTACCGTCATTATCAGAAGAGCAAGCTTTCCGCTTTCTATCTGAAGTATTCTCTTTCCCAGTTCTTGAAAGGAATCGATAAGCTTCCTGGACTCAATGATGATACTAATCACCAAATTTCCTTGTTCGGTGACATGATGCATGCGGATGAAGAAAGCAGCAAGCAGGATGAGACTCCTATCGGAAACAGAACAACCATCAAAATTTCTTCTTATTCGGAAATCAAAGACAAAGTTCTCTCCTTCTATTTCGACGCATTAGGAGAAAATGAGAATACATCTACGTTATACGAATTCATCTTCGGAACAAAAGAGCATCTTTATACGCTCTCTTTTGAAGATGCCAAGAAGGATGAATCCTTCACAGCATTTTTAAAGGATGAGAACAAGGATATCGCTGTCTATGACCAGAAAGGCATCCTTGTCCTTCTCAACCGTTATGGATTCGTTCCTCTTTCCGGTGTCGGATTCGATTTATTGATTGCAACCTATCTCATCAATCCTGATTCAGGGCAGAAGAAAGAAGAGCTTTTCCTCTCCTACGGAGTCTCTTTCGAATCTGAAAGAACAATGGCAGAACAGATCTGTTCTTATGTCATCGACTTAAGAAAAACAGTCGAAGAAGAACTGAAGAAGAACGAAGAAGTAAAGCTGTTCAAGGAAGTAGAGATGCCCCTTAGCCGCATCCTTGCCAACATGGAGATAGAAGGCTTCCCGATTGATCTTCCCACTTTGAAGGAAATCGATGTCGAATATCAGGGAATCTTAAACTCCTTACAGGATAAAATCTATTCTTTGGCCGGAAAAGAATTCAATATCAATTCGCCCAAACAATTGGATCAGATTCTTTTCACAGACTTAGGCATACAGAGAAACAAGGGCGAAAAAGGAACTGGAATTGAAGTTCTGACAGCCCACCAGGATGAGCATCCGATCATTCCTCTTATCATCTCTTCCCGTCTATACAACAAACTCGTTTCCGGTTATACACAAGCCCTTCCAAACCACGTCGGAAAAGACGGGAAGATTCATGCGATCTATAACCAGGCTCTGACAGCAACCGGAAGACTTTCAATGAGTGAACCAAATCTTCAGAACATCTCTATCAGAAACGAAGAAGGAAAGAATATCAGAAAAGCATTCTTCTATCCGAATAAAGAGTTTTACATCCTTTCCCTTGACTATTCTCAAGTGGAATTAAGAATGCTGGCACATGTGGCAGACATCAAGGCCTTAAAAGAAATCTTCAAAGAAGGAAAGGATATCCACCGCGCGACAGCGAGCAAAGTCTTCAATGTTCCTTTTGATGAAGTCAGCGATGAAATGAGAAGAAGAGCAAAAGCGGTCAACTTCGGCATCGTTTACGGAATCTCCGCTTTCGGTCTTTCCAATCAGCTCGATATTCCGACAAGTGAAGCTTCCATGCTGATCAGTCAGTTCAAGACCGCATTTGATGGCATCGACAAATTCCAGAAAGAATGTGTCGAGAACGCAAGAGAACATGGCTATGTCACAACGATTCTCAATAGAAGAAGATACCTGAAAGATATCAATTCTTCTAACCGCGCTTTAAGAGCATTCTCTGAACGCGCCGCGACAAACACTGTCATCCAAGGATCTGCTGCCGACTTGATCAAAGTTGCCATGATCGCATGCGACAAAGCATTGAAAGGCTATAAGAGCAAGATCATCCTTCAGATTCACGACGAACTCTTATTCAAGGTTCCAAAAGATGAACTCGACAAAGTCCTTCCTCTTCTGACAGAAGCAATGGATCACGCTCTTGAGTTATCCGTTCCGCTTCTTGTCGATGGCAATGCAGCAGAGACATGGTACGAGGCTCACTGATATGCCAGAACTTCCTGAAGTAGAGACGGTAAAAAGAGAACTCTCCAAATCGATTCTAGGGAAGACTTTCTCTTCTCCTGTTCTCTACTATAAACCGCTCATCAAAACGGATTTTTCCCTTTTCCTTGAAGACATCAAAGGAAAAGAAATCCTTTCGATTGGAAGAAAAGGAAAATTTCTGATCTTCCATTTAAGCGAAAACAAGAAACTGATCTTCCATCTGAGAATGGAAGGAAAAATATTCATCGAAAATATAGAAAGTCATTCACTTTCTCATCTTTCAATGTTCATCCCTTTTGAAGATGACGAGAATGGACTGGCATTCTATGATGTCAGAAAATTCGGATGCATTTATTATCTCGATGAAGAAGAGGAAGGTCCTCTTCTTCATGTTGGAAAAGAACCGTTCGATATCACAATCGATGAATTATACCCGTTGTATAATACAAAAGATGAATACATCAAAGTCCTTTTGATGAACCAGTCTTTGATGTCCGGCATCGGAAACATCTATGCAGATGAGATTCTTTTTATAAGCCATATTTCTCCGTTCAAGAAAGGAAACAAGCTGACAAAAGAAGAAATAAACACCCTTCTTGAAAACGCAAAAAAGATTTTCTTGCAGGCTATTGAATCCAAAGGCTCTACAGTCAGAAGCTATAAAGCCAGCGAACACGTAAAAGGAAGCTTCCAGCAGTTCTTGAAAGTCTATTCAAGAGAAGGAAAAGAATGTCTTTGCTGTCATAAGGCTAAGATTGAAAAAAGAAAACTCGATGGAAGAGGTACCTCGTATTGTCCTATCTGTCAGCACACTGGAATCAATGTTGTGATAACCGGAAAAATAGCAAGCGGAAAAAGCCTGGCTTCCCATTATTTTGAAGTCGAAGGCTTCAAAAGATTATCCTCAGATGAAGAAGTGCATAAGCTTTATGCTGATAGTAGATTCATCAAAGAACTTGAAGAAAAGTTCCCAAAGATCTTCATACGACATAAGCTCTCCAAAGCAAAAATAACAGCCTTGCTTTCAGAAGACAAGTCCTTCAAAAGAAAATACGAAGCCTATATCTTCAAAGCGGTAAAAGAAAGAATCAATCGCTTCATCATCGAAAACGACGGAGAGAACAAAATCATTGAAGTACCGCTTCTCTTCGATGCACATATGGAGCATGACTTCACCTATATCGTCGGCATTGAAACGACAAGACAGGAAGAACATCTTCAGGAAAGAGGAGAAGACGTCACAAGAAAGAACTTCAACGCCTTAAACTCTTATGA
>CAKUXT010000086.1 GCA_934700375.1 uncultured Bacilli bacterium
TCAAAGAGTGGAAGTCTTTCACGCCTAGATAATTGATCCAGGGAAGTGGAGTGTGAGGGGTTTCGATAACGTATTCCCTTGCCTGATCGTCAAAATGGCCGAATTTCATTGTGGTTTTCCTCCTGAAGTTGAATTGCAACCGCTTACTTATTGTGCGTGTGTTAACGTAATCGTTTTCGTAAGCTCAACAAAAGTATATCGAAAAAAATCGAAAAATCAATCAAAATCAGAGCAAAAAAATATTTTTTGATGAACAAATATGAATTAATTCATATTTGGTGTCGAACCTAAGTAAACGTTTACGAAAAAAAGATTGACAATTGATTTCTTCAAAATTAGAATAATTGCGAAATCGATTACGAAAGCACTTTCATGAATGGTGGGTAGCACGTGCAACATTCCTGAGAGCGTGAGTATTGATTCAAAACGGCCCTTGAGGAGGGGCTTGACTATGAAACGCAATTTGAAAAACTTATGTGTAGCTGCTTTATCTGTTTTGGCTTTGGTCGGCTGCGGTGGAGAATCCACACCTGCTGATAAGACTTCTGGTTCTACGACTGAAAAGACTGGAAACGTTATCAACATTTGGTGCTGGAACAATGAATTCCAGACTAACTTCAACAAATACTATCCTGAAGTCAAATCTGTTGACGGAACTACTACGACTCTTAAGAGCGGTAAGCAGGTTCGCTTTATCATCCATGCCAACAAGAACAATGGCTATCAGATTCCGCTTGATGCTGCACTTGAAGCTCAGAGCAAGAAAGCCGATGATGAAAAGATCGATATGTTCTTGCTTGAAGCCGATTATGCTTTGAAGTATGTCGATACTGAATACACTCTTGATGTCAAGAAAGACATCGGACTTACTGATGATGATCTCAGCCAGATGTATGGCTATACAAAGACCATCGCAACTGATTCCAAGGGCGCCTTAAAGGGCGTTTCTTGGCAGGCAACTCCTGGTCTTTATGCCTATCGTACCGATTTGGCAGAGAAAGTCTATGGCGAAGGTGAAGCTACACCTGAAAAGATGCAGGCCAGATTAGCTGACTGGGCAAAGTTTGACACTGCCGCTGCTGCCGCAAAGGCTAAGGGCGTCAAGATGGTCTCCGGCTATGATGATATGTATCGTGTCTTCTCTAACAACGCCACCACTTCCTGGGTTGATTCCAATGGCAAAGTCACCATGGACAAGCAGATCAAGGATTGGATCAAAAAAGAAAAGACCTATGTCGATCAGGGTATGTCCGGTAAGACTGTTCTTTGGTCTGAAGATTGGGCACATGATCAGGGACCGGATGGAAACGTCATGGGCTTCTTCTACTCCACTTGGGGCATCAACTTCACATTGCTTGGCAATGCAAAAGCCGATAGCAATGGCAAAGATGAAGTCGGAAATGGTTTGTTCGGAAAGTATAGAGTCGTCGAAGGACCTGCTGCTTATTACTGGGGCGGTACCTGGATGGCTGGCTGCAAGGGCTCTGATAACATTCCTGAAATCAAGGATATCATGCTTAAGTTGACATGTGATTCCGCTATTGCCGAAAAGATCACACGTGAAACACAGGATTATACTAACAACAAGGCAGCTATGAACAAGCTTGCTGCAGATGAATCCTATGGTTCCGCTTTCTTAGGCGGACAGAACCACGTCAAACTCTTCGCAAAGACCGCTGATAACATCAAATTGGCTGCTATGTCCGGTTATGATCAGGGCTGCAACGAACAGTTACAGAATGCTATGCATGACTACTTCGCTGGCACTGTCACCTATGACAAGGCATATGAAAACTTCAAGAAGAGCCTTACCGCTTTATATCCTGAAGTCACATACAATGATACTGCCAACCAGCTCTAACGTTTAGTTTATTGTTTCTCCCTATATTGGAGTGGCGATTGCCACTCCATTTTAGTGTCGGAATGTTACAAAAAGTGATTTATGTAACATTTCTTTCTGAATGGTTGAAAGTTTAGCAAAGTCGGTTAAAATAAACTTTGTATGAAAAGAAAAAGGAGATTGCATACATGAATATTAAGAAAGTTGTTGTCGCTGGTGGCGGCGTCTTGGGAAGCCAGATTGCTTTCCAGTCTGCTTATTGGGGATTTGATGTCACCATTTGGCTTAGAAGCGAAGGAAGCATTAAGAGAACTCAGCCTAAGATCGATCATTTAAGAGAGACTTATCTTGCTGACATTGAGAAGATGAAGGGTGCTACACCTGATTCTCCTTCTTGGTGCCGCGGACTTGCCGATGGTGATTCTTTCGATGCTGAAAAGGCAATTGAAAGAACCGAAGCTGCCTATAAGAACATCAAGCTTGAGCTCGATATGAAGAAGGCAGTCGAAGATGCTGATCTTGTCATTGAATCCATGGCCGAAGAAGTCGATGCCAAAGTCGCTTTCTATAAAACGTTGGCTCCTCTCCTTCCTGCAAAGACAATCTTAGTCACCAACTCTTCCACACTTCTTCCTTCCCAGTTTGCCAAGTTCACAGGAAGACCGGACAAGTACCTCTCTCTCCACTTTGCAAACACCATCTGGAAGAACAACACAGCTGAAGTCATGGTTCAGGCTCAGACTGACCACAAGTATTTTGATGAAATCAGCGAATTCGCTAACGCCATCCATATGATCGCACTTCCTGTCTTAAAGGAAAAGAATGGATACCTTCTCAACTCCATGCTCGTTCCTTTCCTCTTATCCGGTCTTGATTTATATGCAAACGGTGTCTCTGATCCTAAGAGCATCGACCTTGCATGGACAAGAGGAACCGGTGCTCCTAAGGGCCCGTTCCAGATCTTCGATACTGTCGGTATCAATACTGCCTATAACATTGTCATGCAGTATCAGAAAGTCCCTGGCCTCTTCTCACCTCTTCTTAAGAAGATGATGATGCCTTATAACTTCAAGGCTATGGCCAAGATGCTTAAGGGATACCTTGATGCCGGAAAGCTCGGTATGTCTTCTGGCGAAGGTTTCTACAAATACAATTGATCAAAAAACAATCAAAGAAAAGAAGCGGCAAATCGCCGCTTCTTTTCTGTTATAAGATAAATATATATTTATATATACCTATTCATTTATCATTATTATTCTGCAACAGGTGCCGCCAGTTTCAACAAGGATTTGAATATTTTCTCTTCGGTGACTTTATCATCTTCTAAGATACTGAAGTACAAAGTGGAAGCGAAGGCTCCTGCAAAGAAGTAAGAAGTGATCATCGGATCAGCATGGGATGTGAGGAAGTGATCATAGGTTTTATCGAGGTCTTCCAAGACCTCTTTGATGAATTTCGTGATATTCCAATATAGACACTTGGACTTATCTGCCAAAATCATTTTATCGATTGGAAGATTGCTTTCATAAAATGCGTGAACGACTTTTTCAAGGCAGGTTCTGAAGAATATTTTTCTTAATGCGTGAACATAATGGTCAAGATAAGGCTGGATCTTTTTCATCAGTTCATCCTTATAACGCATGAAAAGGAAGTTCAGAAGCTCGTTTTTGTCCTGAAAATTGTTATAAAACGTGTTTTTTGAAATCATTGCCTTGTCTGTGATGTCTTTTACAGACAATTCATCAAAGTTCTTTTCCTGGAGCAATTCTTCTAATGCGTTAGCGAGATCTCTTTTTGTACGGATGATTCTCGCATCTTCTTTTGCATGATTTTCAACAGTGTTAATCATATATGTTCACCTTTCATAATCAGCCTTGAAAATTTTATAAAAATATTTCACTTTGGACTTGATATTTAACTCAAGCCGAACTATTATATCACTCGTAAAGTTATTGGGCAAGTGTACCAATAACTCGAATGGAGGATCATTACAATGGAACATGTCATTGAAATCAAAAATCTAACAAAAGACTATGGTCAAGGACGTGGTGTTTTCAATGTCTCCTTCTATGTCGATAAAGGAGAAGTGTTCGGCTTCTTAGGCCCGAACGGAGCAGGAAAATCCACAACGATTCGTCATCTTATGGGCTTCTCCGTTCCAGATAAAGGAGAAACACTGATCAATGGCATCAATTCCTTAAAGGAAAGAGATGTCATCATGCAAGGTGTCTCTTATATTCCTGGTGAAATCTCACTTCCTGAGAACCTCAGAGGAAAAGAAGTCATTGAAGAACAGATGAAGCTGAAAGGCGTCACAAGCACTACCTTCTTGGACTGGCTGAAAAAGACCTTCGAACTGGATGATTCCTTATATTGCAAAGAGATGTCATTAGGCATGAAAAGAAAGATGGCAATCGTCTGTGCGTTCATGAATGATCCTGATGTCATCATCATGGATGAACCTTCTTCAGGCCTTGATCCTGAGATGCAGGAGAAATTCATCGAGCTGATCAGATTGGAGAAGAAGAGAGGAAAGACAATCCTTCTTTCTTCTCATATCTTCTCGGAAGTCGATGCATGCTGCGATAGAATCGCAGTCATCAAGGACGGAGAGATTGTTTCCTTATTTGTCGCAAACGATCTGAAGCATAAGTCAATCAAGACCTATCATGTCACTTATCAGAAACCTGAAAGAAAAGAAGAAGTGAAAAAGATGCTTGAAGACAACGGATTCCAAGTCGATGAATCCACAGTCGACAACAGAAGAATCACAGTCCATGTCGGCGATGAAAAGCTTCATGACTTTATCACGATTCTTCCGAAAGACTTCATCGACTTCTCCGAAAAGAAGGAAACGCTTGAAGACTACTTCATGTCCTTCTATAAGGAAGACAGAGAATATGGAGGAATCAAATGATGAACGAAAAAACAGTCATCTATATCGACCATGTCACAAAAGACTATGGTCAGGGAAGAGGAAACTTCGATGTCACATTAGACATCAAAGAAGGAGAGACAATGGGTATTGTCGGTGAAAACGGAGCTGGCAAGACTACATTGATCCGTCAGATCATGGGCTTCATCAAGTCGGACAAAGGCCATATCAATATCTACAATATGGATGCCTATAAAGACAGTGCTCATACAAAGCAGTTCATCGGATATATTCCAGGCGAAATCAATTTCCCGGATGTGAAAACAGGAACTGAATTCCTTCACGCCTATGGCGCAAGCTTAGGAATGAAGAAAGATAACTTCGATTATGCCGATGAAATCATCAAAAGAATGCAGCTCGATATCCGCGCCTATCCTAGACGTATGAGTAAAGGCATGAAGCAGAAAACAGCAATCGTCTCTGCGTTCATGCTCAAGGCTCCTATCATTCTGATGGATGAACCGACAACCGGTCTTGATCCTCTGATGAGAGATGAGCTTCTGACGCTTGTCGAAGAACAGAAAAAGAGAGGGGCGACCATGTTCATCTCCTCCAATACGATTGAAGAACTTGAACGTGTCTGTGATCGTGTCGCCTTGATGTCACAGGGCAAGATCATCGATGTCGCAAAGGTCAGCGATATCAAGAACCGTTACTTCCGTGACTTCAAGATCGAATTCAATAATGAAGAAGATTACATTAAGTTCTTAAAGGGAAGGGATGATATCATCCGTGTCCAGCCTCAATTCAATCAGGTGACCATTCGCGCCGATAGAGAATGCGTTGATCTCCTTCTTGAAGAATTGAGTCACATGAATGTCAAATTCATATCCGAAGTAAAATACAACCTTGCGAATTACTTTGATGATCTGCGCAAGGGTAAGAAAGGGGTGTAGTTATGTTAACTAGAGAAGATTTGCTTCTTCAAGGTGTAGAGCTCCCTAAAGAAGAAAAGAAAATTGAAATGGCTCTTCCGCCGTCCTTGGATGGCAAAACAGGAAACCCGAAGAAACATAAGAGACTGTTCTCTCCTGCCCTCTTCAAAGAATCCCTGCATTCGAATAGACTCAGTCTTACGATTGTCTCTATCTGCAACGCTCTTATCATGGTTGTCATCATCACCATCCTTTCTACCTTGAACATCAATTCCACAGCGGATGCAATGAAGGATCTCTTCAGCAATGCAGACACAGAAACAACTATCAAAAGCGGTGCTATCTCCTTATACTCCACTTTCAGCAATTCCGCTGATGCTTATCTGACTTTTGAAGATTCCAAGAATACATTGATCTCTACAACTGAGACAGCAATGAATATGGTCACGGATTCTTCCACCAAGAATCAGATCTCTTCTGCAAAGCTTGTCTATGATGCAAGCTATCGTATCGCTTCCGGTACTGAAGAAGAGAAGAATGCTTCTGCAAAGTCTGTCACTATGAAGACAGTCGAAACAATCATCACAAGCGATGCTTCTAAGACTGATTTGGAAAAAGAAGTTGCCCTTAAGGCTATGTCTTATTATTTCGATATCTACGCAAATGATAAGACCGCTTCTACTGAAACAATCCTCAAACAGGCGATTCCGCTTACGATGACTGATGTTGTCAGCGAACAGCAATCTTTGGATGCAGACAAGAAAGCGGAAGTCAAGACTACTTTCGATACTGCCTTCAAACGTGTCTTCGATGATAATGAAGATAAGAGCAAGGTTTCATTCGAGACTTCCCTTACCATGATGAAGATTATGGCAAGTGGAATCCAGACAGAATTCGTCAATAATGCTGTTGATAAACTGACGGCAAAATACAATGAAGATCAGGATAAGTACCTTGCCGATAAGACGATTGAAAAGGGTATCTTATCCACCGAGATTCAGGATTATGTTTTCTCCACTGTCAAAGAGTTTGCCTATTATCAGTATCTTCCTGATTTCACTGTCGAATATGTAACAAGCGATAAGGGTTATCCTGTCCGCTATGTTCCGACTGGAAAATACGCAGACAACGGAAACGAGATTATGGAAGAAATCGAAATCAAATCCTATAATCCTTCCCTCTATACTGAAATCAAAGGTGAGATGGGTGCAAAAGCCAATATGCTGGAGAAGATGCACAAGGATGTCATCACCGGCGAAGGCTATACTGATGAGGAAATCGCTCAGGCTAAGATCGATGCCGATAAGGATCTTGGCATGGTGAAAGATCAGCTTGCTTCCTTTATGAACGCCTTCCTCACTGTCGATAAAGACAATAAGAATGATTATTTCGATGGCAGTAAACTCGTTGAAACTAAGCTTGTCGCCCGTGTCTCCGACATTGTCACATCAATGGCTGAAGAAGAGCTTATCGAGCGCTACAACAATTCTCACGATGTCAAGATTTCCACTATTCAGGAAATCACAAGACAGAACTCCAGCATGTCCGGTGAAGAGATGATCAACACTGTCAAAGGTTATGTCGATGCCGGTATCGCTTCTTATAACAGCTATATGATATCCTGCAGCGAAAAGGGCTATTCCGATATGGATTGCTTGATGGTCGCTATGGTCAAAGGTTCTACTGGTGTCATCGGTCAGCTTCCTGGAAAGGTCACTGATTCTTTGACTGAAATGGGCCAGATGAACACTTATGGCATCATGGTCGGTGTTGTCGGATTCGGCATTGCCGCACTTCTTATCCCGATGGTTTATACCATCATGACTGCAAACAGCCTTGTCGCCGATAAGGTTGAAACAGGTTCTCTTGCCTTCACTCTTTCCACCCCTATCCGCCGTATCTCTTATGTCTTTACGGAAGCCTGCTATCTTGTCTTCACTGAACTCGTTATGTTCTTTGTCTTATTGGTCGTATCCATCCTGACGCAGCTGATCGGTGTAGCGTGTGGCGGTACAGACTTATTGACGTCGCTTCCGATCACTGATATTTGCTTCTATGCCTTAGGCAACTTCATGGTCACCTTAGCAATCTCCGGTATTTGCTTCTTTGCCTCCTGCTTCTTCAACAAGTCTTCTCAGGCTATCGCTTGCGGCGGTGGTATCACAATCGCATTCTTCATCTTCTCCATCTTGGGTCTCTTCGGTACTCCTGCTATCCCTGGCACTGTCAGAATCGATGCCATGAACTACTTCAACTACTTCACTATCGACTCCCTCTTCGATGCTATGGCAGTCATGAACAATGATTGGCTGACTTATGGATTGAAGCTTGTCGGTCTTGTCGCTGTCTTTGCTGTCACCTATGCTGTCGGTATGGCAAGATTCACAAAGAAGGACTTACCGCTCTAAACGATAATACTGAAAAACGGAAACGAATGATCACTTCCGTTTTTCTTTTGGAAAGAAGTTTGCACATTGATGAGCTTTTTTTAAGTTGCCAAGTGTTAAGCCATACAACGCTAATCAAAAGGTTCTTCAACTATTATTCTTTTTCTGGTTTTGCGGACATATATTTTTTTGAGGACCGAAAATGAAAAAGAAATTCAAAGAGATGACGTTCAGAGACGAAAGAGTGATGAGACTAGCATTGAAA
>CAKUXT010000087.1 GCA_934700375.1 uncultured Bacilli bacterium
GATTGTTTCTTTGCACTTCTTCTTTATGGTGGCATGGGGTCTCTCAGAATCATCCATTTACGGAATAGGAGCCCTCATCCAATATTCTTGGATTATATATTTTGCAGCCATCATTGCTATTCTATCCATGCTATTTGCATTACTCGCCAGAAAGAAAGGATACAAATACAAAAAGAACGTCATCGTTTCCTCAATTATCATTCCAATCAGTCTTATTTTTGGATCATACAGGTTCCTATTCGCAGACGAATATGATTACACAAATCAGATCATTATCAATGTAAACCAAAAGACAGGCCTCTCTATTCCTGATAACGACAAAGTCGTCACTGAAATCAGAAAAGAGTATTTGCTTGGCAATGGGCAAATAGTGACAGATAAAAAAGATTTTGAAAACACCCTGAACACTGATTGGAATACCTCTCTATCAGCATCAATCAACAATGTTCTCCCTCATGAGGTTTCCGTTCAAATGACACTTTTCGATCATTATTTGTTTTATGATTGCGACTCTAATGCTTTCAATGAAATTTCCATTCAGGAAGAAGGTCATTCTTCTGTATTCATAGCATACAGCACATCAAATGGAAAGCTTATGCTGCTTGACAATTATATTTATCGAGCATAAATCTCAAAGTGATTGCAAAGATATGAATCGTTTATGACAGGAATGGGTTAACCCATTCCTGTCTTTTTCAATCACCATCAGACTTGGAAAAGAAACAGATTATAACTTTCAAAAAACTGGCCTTGACGGCTGAGCCGGTATTTTCTCCTTGGTTTCATTCTCCCAGGATTATTGAGAATCTGGGATAGAGCAATACTCCGAAGATTATCGGAATTCAAAAAAGCGAAAGTTATGTTTGTTATTACTCCTAAGCCGAAATATAAAATACGACTCGCTATAACCTAAAAAGTAGTTATGCAAAGCTTATTTTTATACTTTTCATCTTGAATCATCAATTTTTTCGTAAACCATCTAGTGCACGTAAGGGATGAAAACGAAGCATCAGTTTCAAACTTGTTAGTAACATTTGTTATAAACTAGTTATTGAACTTATCAGTGACAATTGAGATTACGTTCAACTATCAATAAGACCGATACAAAAGTCAAATCACAATATATAACCATACATCAGTACCTATTTCCCAGGTTGTAAATTGACAGGCGACATCTGTAATCATCTTAATCAAAATAACATCTTATTATCATTAAGTAATCGCACCAATAAAAAATGTTGGCATTTCAGCTTATGGCTGATAGCCAACATTTTTAGATATCAACGATTACTTGATAAGGGAATTCTTGCACTTTCCGGTAGCAAGATATTCATCCATGTTCTTAAGAGAAACTTCAATCATATCGACAAGAGCCAAATCAGTGGCAGATCCGATATGCGGAGTGATAAGGACTTTAGGATAGAGGTCGATGATCTCCTGATGGATAGGATCACCCATATTCTCAGGATCGAAGTCTTTGTTGAACAAAGTCTTCTCATGATCGATGACATCCAGTCCAAGTCCATCGAGATGGCCGTTCTTCACAGCATCAAGAGCAGCCTTGGTATCCATGACTTCGCCGCGGGCGACATTGACAAGGATGGCATGTTCTTTCATATGAGCGATTTTATCGGCGTCGATGAAGTTATCATTCTTGCCCTTGAAGTATGCCATATGGCAGATGATGACATCTGCATCGGAAAGGAAGGAATCGATATCTTCAAACTCGACAAGCTGCTTTGCATGATCGGACTGGAAGACATCATATCCGATCACTTTTGCACCTAATCCTTTGAAAAGAGAAGCTGTTGTGCAACCGATTCTTCCACAGCCCATGATACCGACTGTGCATCCTCTGATCTCTCTGGAGAACATCTGATTGGTGACTTTGAAATGGCCCTGATGTGTCTGATCACAGGCATAGGCTGTGTTTCTAAGGAGCATCATAGCCAAAGTCAAAGCGAGTTCAGAAATAGCGTTAGGAGAATAACCGGGAACAAATGCAGTCTCAATACCGAATTCCTTGCAGGCAGCAACATCGACATGGTTATAGCCGGCTGTTCTGGTCAGATAGTATTTCAATCCGTTGTCTTTGAGCATCTTCATGTGTTCTCTGTCGACAACACAGTTGCCTCTGACCATAACGATAGCATAGCCTTTGGCAAGCTCCCAGCAGTCATTGTTGAGATACTCGCTTCTTAAGACGAGTTCGTATCCGTACTGTTTTCCTAATTTTTCGAAATAAGGTTTCTCATAATCACGGACACCGAAACAAATGATTTTCTTTTCCATATTGTTCACCTCAATTAAGCAGCGACAAACCAAGAAGGATCATAGAAGATACCGGAATTCTGCAAGACAGTGATGACGATGACCCAGATGACAATGCCGATGACAGAACCGAAAGTACCGATCAAAGAGATATGAGAGGCCATCTCCTTCTCTTTGTCGAAGTTGATGCAGTATCCGACAGCGACAGTTGCAGGAGGAACCATCCAAGTGATGATAGCAGAACTGAGCGTATAGACAGAGATAAGCTGAGAGACGTGATGTGCATTTTCATTGACACCCTCTGCCAATTTTCCGTTTGTATTGCATAAGATACCGCTGGCATTGGCGATGAGCTGAATGACAACAAGAAGAGCCAAGACGACAAGAGGAGCGACAAAGACTTTAAGTCCAGTCCAGATCCAAGCGTATTTGTCTTCGGCAGCTTCTTTGATATTGGTTCCGCCTAAAGTGCAGCCAATAGCGAAGAGAATGATTGTAGAAGACATGCTTCCTAAGGTCTTAGCAGCCTGGAAGAACCAAGGAAGAGTGACATCGAGTCTCCAGAAAGCGACTTTGGTCTCAGCGACATTCTTGGTAAGCCAATCAGTACGAACCATTCCAGTACCCGGAATAGCCTGTAAAAGCCAGAGGACAAGACCAGCGAATGTAGCGATGACGATAGGATTGAGGAAGACCTTCTTCATGATGGTCTTGACAGACTTATCGACAACAGGTTTCTTCTTTTCGCCGCCCATTGTAACAGCATCTTCTGCATTCTCATCATCCAGATTTGCAATTGTAAGATATGCATAAGAATAAAGGAAGACACGATAGGCAACATTCATGATGTTGAAGTTGTTGCCTGCAGTAGAGCCATAGATGGCAGCGACAAGCGGATAACCGAAGAAAGTAGTAGAACCGAATGCGAAGAGAACCGAAAGAACTGTTCTCTTCTTCTTATCCTTGACCCAAATGAAGAGGAGCTTGGCTAAGAAGATGAAACCGATGTAAAGGACAAAGCCCATGATGAAGTTGAACATTGCATCAACACCGGCAGAGACGGAGAACGGAGACATAAAGGAACAGAAAGCAAGACAGGGCAAGCAGACAGCCATAACGAACTTCGTAAGAACTTTGCCCGTGTTCTCAGGAAGGAGCTTTTTCTTCGTGAAGAAGAAACCCAAAAGAATGAAAACGACAGTCTTACAGATGTTTGTCCAAAGGTTGGTATCGGACATGGCAAGTGCAAGCTTTGAGCCGAGATTATCGGCTAAGAATGTTGTAATAGGCATTGAACAATTGCCTCCTATAAAAAACAACTAATTATAGTTATTGGGTTCTAACTTTTAAAGAAAAATAAATATGATGAAATCGTTTTCCGATGATATTCTTCATTGTTTTTAGGATTATCATTGAAAAACTGGTCATTTGTACACTTTTATAGTGATTGTAAATCATGATATTTTTAAAGGCATTTTAAGATTTCCAAGCCTCTTAAACAAAGTATGCCTGTGCTATAATCATTTCGGTTATTCACAAGGAGCACTTATGGCCATCAAAACAGAACAGAGACTATTCATCTTAGAAAACAGATTCTTTTCCTATATTCTCTATGCCGATAAACACAACTTCTTACGTCATCTCTATTATGGAAACCCGCTGAATGATTTCACCATCGATGATCTCACTTATGTCGGGCAGGACTGGTCTAGCACCTATTACAACGCAAACGAAGAAAAAGAGCACATCTATGAGGACCATTACAATTCCATGGCCTCTCATGTCGAAGTCAGCAGTGACGGAAACAACGACAAAAAAGGTTCAACAGTAACCATCCATCAGAAGGATGGTTCCTTCTATACCGATTTCAGATATGTATCCTATCGCATCTATGAAGGCTCTCCTGTCTTAAAGACAATGCCTTCTGTCCACAACAGAAAATGCGAGTCTCTTGAAATCACATTGAAAGACATCCTTTCTGATGTCAGAATGGTTCTCACTTTCACGCTCGACGAAGACTCCCCTGTCATCACAAGAAGTACAAAGCTCATCAATGACAGCAAGGAAGAAGTCGATATCACCCGTATGATGTCTTTGACGCTTGATATCTCTCAGACAGAATTCGATCTTTTCAACTTCCATGGAGACTGGGCCTTAGAAAGAGCAGTGGAAAGAACAAGAATACCGCATGGAACTACTGTCATCTCCTCCCGTTACGGAAGAAGCTCCCACGTTGAGAATCCCTTCTGCATCTTAGCAGCACCGAATACTGACGATAAGAGCGGAGAATGCTATGGATTCAATATCATCTGGAGCGGAAACTTCAGATTCGAAGTGACAAAAGAAAGACATCAGGATATCCGTGTAAACTATGGTATTGAAGATACCAATTTCCTCTATCGTCTAAAATCGGAAGAAGAGATCGAACTTCCTCAGGTTGTCTTCTCCTATACTGATTCCGGTCTGAACAGACTGTCTCAGTCCTTCCACGATTTCATCAGAAACCATATCGTCCCTGAAAGAACAATAGGCAAATACAGAGAGATCATCTTCAATTCCTGGGAAGGATGCCTGATGGACTTTACGACCGATAGCATCATCGATTATATGGATTCCGCAAAAGAGATCGGAGCCGAGCTCTTTGTTCTCGATGATGGATGGTTCGGACATAGAAACGATGATACATCCAGTTTAGGTGACTGGTATGTCAACACAAAGAAGATCGACTTGAAAAAAGTCATCGATCACTGCCATGCTATCGGCATGAAATTCGGTCTCTGGTTTGAGCCGGAGATGATCAACGCCGATTCCGACTTATACAAGAAACATCCGGAATATGTTTTAGGACACAGAATGAATGAAATGTGCCTTGGCAGACATCAGTTTGTCATCGATACATCCAATGACAATGCAGTCAAAGACATCATCCATGCTGTCAATGAAATCCTCGACAACTATGATATCGATTATGTCAAATGGGACAACAACAGAGAAGTCGCCGATAATTTCTCCTACTATCTGAACAAAGACAGACAGGAGAGCATCGATTACCTGATGACGCTCGGTGTCTATAAGATGTATGAGGGAATCGTTGAAACGCATCCTCATATCTTCTTTGAAGGCTGTGCTTCAGGAGGCGGAAAATTCGACCTTGGTGTCTTATCCTATTTCCCGCAGATCTGGTGTTCGGATGAAACAGATCCTGTACAGAGACTCTTCATCCAGTACGGAACCGGATACGGATATCCGCTCTCTACGATTTCAAGCCATGTATCCAAATGCCCTGTCACATCCTATAGAGCAAAGAGCAATATTGCCATGTTTGGCACATACGGATATGAATTCAATCCGACAAAGCTGAGCAAAGAAGAAAAAGAAGAGCTGAAAGAGAATGAAATCCGTTATCATCGAATCCATCAGTCCGTTATCTTAGAAGGTGATATGTATCGTCTCAGTTCTCCCTTTGACAGCAACTATTTCTGTGAATTGTCCGTCAGCAAAGATAAGACCAAAGCACTCCTTTTGTTCGCTAACCTGATCAAAGAAGGCCTCTATTATCGCTATGTCAGAGTTCCTGGACTCGATCCGAACAAGAAATACAGAAACTCCTACGACAACAAAGTCAGAAGCGGAAACTATTATGCGAATGTCGGTATGAACTTCTATCGTTGGATCGATGAATTCAATACCATCCTAGTCGAATTTGAAGAAGTAGAATAAGAAATTGAAAAGGCTGCCCTATATCATTCGTTCTTGAATGATCGGCAGCCTTTTGTCATGTGAACTTATTTTATCTTTTCCAAGATGAACTTCGTTGTCTGCTTATATGTTCCCGTAGGGTCATTTCTAATCATCAACTCAATATCTCCAAACCACAGCAGTCTAAGCATAGCGGACCAAATAGCATCTCCAATAGTGCCATCCGAATTCAGATATTTGAAATCAATCTGATCACCGTGTATTTTTTCAGTTTGATAGTTATATACTTTGCCATCTTTAAGTTTGACCCACCCATAAGGAAGAGTCATTTTATTGAAAGTGCCATTACTTTTTAAGCAAATTGAATCTTCATACTTCCATTCTCCGGTTCTATGACCGATTTTTTTATATTGAGAACATCCAGTCAGCATAGACAACGAGGAAAAAAGAAGAACAAGTGGCGTTAATATTCTTTTCTTAATCATAAAAGTACCCTCCTGTTTCTAATCCATATGACTGACTGCCAACCTCTTTTGGATTTACAAAAAAAATATCATTGGGCGATAGTCAAGTCAACATAAAACAGCATTAGGTAAGGAATTTTTACCCATTTAGAACACATTTGTCAAAGAAAGCCATGATTATTTGCCTTTTATCAGACACACTCAATTCAATCTTTTTTACTCTAGTTGTCACGTTTTCAAGATTTCTTTAAAGTTGTGAGTCACTGGATTTCAAAGCCTGATGATGAATCTTTTTCCTGGACTGAAAAAGGCTGCCCTATATCATTCGTTTGTGAATGATCGGCAGCCTTTTGATTTTAAATTAGGAACGAGCCTGATAGACAGGTTTGGATGTATCAGCCGTCTGAGGAGGGCAGATACGATTCATGACGAAGACTGCACGGATAAGGTTGCATCCGATGATTGCCATCATCGAATAGTTGGATGTGAAGAATCCGAAGAGCATACTGAGCAAGGCAGGAGTGATAGACATATTGACTGCAGTATTGATGGCGTGGAAGAAGTTGCTGTCGCGATAGATGGATGTCTTTCTCTTGAAGAAGATGAAGATGAGGAGCGTGCAGATAAGAATGGAAGCAGCACCTGCAATGGTAAGTGTAAGAACCTGCATCCAGGTTGCATAGATTGTGTATTCACGGGCAGCACCATCAGTCAAAGCGATGAAGTTCTTTGTGAAGCCGTCCTGAATATTGAGTTCACCCTTGCTGAGCATGAAATCATATAAGGTGGTTGCACCATTGAGATCAACCTTGGCAAGGCCTTCATCTAACTTACCTGCATAAGAACCGGAAGCTGCGACTGTAGCTGTTGTTGCAGTGAAGGGATAGAAGTAGACTTCCATGTAGTCCTGAAGAAGAATCATATAAGAATGAGGGATGTTGTGATTGACACCATTAAGGTCCTTATTCAAAATGACAGTTGTAGTAAAGTTAGTAAGATAGTTGATCGCGTTAGCATCATTTCTGGAAAGTCCAGGAATCATATAGAGTTCAAGATAGACTCTTCTTTCGACTGTTGTAGTCGTAGTTGTTGTTCCAGCAGAATCACTTGCCTTTTCTGTCTTAGTGACTGTGACATCAGCACCGATAGAATCAAAGTAATAATCTCTCTTTAAATCGGTAGGATTCTTGATATAAGGGCTGGCTCCATTTCCGTTTTCATCGACATAAGAAGATTTGAAGAGAGCTTTGTCGCTGGTACCATTCAATTCATTGGTCCAGTTGTATTTGCTGTCCATTGTGGAATCACCGTAAAAAGCTTCATCATTAAGGCCATCCAGATCAAGAGAATAAGCACCATCTTTATTGTTGATCTTAATAGTCTTGAAATAATCCTCTTCGGCAATGACATGCTTTAAAGCAGTAGAGACTTCAAAGTTGTTCTTGTTAGCAAAGATAGCACCGCCATTAGAGCGATAACCAGTAGACAGAGTCGGAATCCAAGGCAGGAAAATAGCAAGGACAAACATGATCAAAGTGACATACCACTTCATCTTGCGGTTGTCTAAGGCTGCTTGGTTACTGAACAGAGATTTAAATATGTTTTTAACTGTGAACATTTTTCTTCTTCCTTATTAAATATATGTAAAGCAGGAGCTTTACAACGATATATTATCGCTTAAATTCTCATAATTTACAACAATAAGAATATGGCAATCGCAAGAATATACCCGTGTTTTGCCTTGATAGGGCAAGTTTTAGATAAATTTGGATGTTAAAAGACT